>NZ_BAAHFQ010000036.1:0-26765 GCF_054681715.1 Deferrisoma sp. | reverse complement strand
GGGCATGGGGCCTGCTGGAGCGCCGGGCGTGGCTCCTACAGTCGCTGCATCCGGCACTCAGCCAACGACTGGGACTCTTCCGGCCCAGCGGACTGACGAAAACGCCCAGAGTTCCTGAGTGGTTCCGTCCATCCGGCTGAGGGCCGGATGCAGCGTAAGCCGGATGCCGCACTCACGCACGGCCGGAAGCAGGCCCCATGCCCTCGCGATTTCCTCGCGCGCCTGTATTGACGCCGGGTTGATAGTAATCGGTTCCCGGTGGGTTCCGAGGTGGCCGGGGGCCTACGCGCCCGGTGAGCCCGGCCCCGCCGCGGGGCCCCCTTGCGCGCTCTCCCGGGCGAGCGCTCGGGCGATCGCATCGGCCGCCTCCCGCACCCTTCGGCCCGCGGCCTGCCAGCCGGCCTCGGTGAGCCCGGCGCCGAACCCCACGGCCCACACCAGGGCCACCGGGTCGCCCCCCACCCGCACCGCGGCCGCCACGGCCCGCACCCCTTCCAGATACTCGCCGTTGTCCTCGGCGTACCCGCGCTCCCGGGCCTGCTCCACCTCGGCCCAGAACGTCTCCGGATCGGTTCTCGACCGATCCGTGAACCGGGGAAGCCGTCGCCGCCCCAGGAGGGCCCGGCCCCGCTCCGGCGGGAGCGCCGCGAGGAGCGCCTTCGCGGTGGCCGGTGCGAAGAACGGCACCGCCTCGCCCGGACGGGCCTGCACCCGCATGCCTTGCCCCCCCGGCACGCAGTCCTCGATCCGGACCCGGTCGCCGGCCGGCACCCCCACCAGGGCCGTCACCCCGAGGTCGGCCGCGATGGGCTCCAGGAACGGACGGGCCACCCCGGCCACGTTCCAGAGCCCGTAGGCCCGGCGGGCCACCCGCAGGAGTTCCGGCCCCAACACGTACAGCCGGCCCCTGCGCTCCACCCACCCCCGCTCCTCCAAGGCGTTGAGGATGCCCAGCAGGGTGCTCTTCCCCACCCCCATCACCCGCGCCAGCTCGCTCAGCCGCTGGGGCCGGCCCTGGGACAGGATCTCCACCACGTCCATCGCCCGCACCACGGCGGGCGGTCGGTACCCGGACGATTCGGCCATGGGTCCCTCCTCGACGGACTTTTGTTCATTCAGATGAACTTCTTCTACCTCGCTCCGCCTCCCGTTGCAAGGGTTTTTGTGAAATTAACCTTGACAACGGGAAAACAAGCTGGCAGCCTTGGGCTCGTAAGTTCTGTTCCATGAACATGGAGAGAGACATGGCACTGAACCGCAAGATCGCCTACGTGGATCTCACGGCCGGCACGGTGGAGACCCGGGACGTCCCCCTGGAGCTCCGCCGGAAGTTCCTGGGCGGACGGGGGATGGACGCCTACCTCCTCTACAACCACGTGGAGCCGGGCACGGATCCCCTCGGGCCCGGGAACGTGCTCGTGTTCAGCGCGGGGCTTCTGAGCGGCACCCCCGCCCCCGCCGGCTCCCGGGCCCAGATCAGCGCCAAGTCCCCCCTCACCGGGATCCTGGGCAGCTCGAACATGGGCGGGTTTTTCTCTCCGGAACTACGCTACGCCGGGTTCGACCACATCGTGGTCAAAGGCCGGGCCGCCTCCCCGGTGTACCTCTGGGTCCACAACGGGTCGGTGGAGATCCGGAGCGCCGAGCACCTCTGGGGCCTCAACACGGTGGACACCCAGACCCGCCTTCGGGAGGAACTGGCCGACCCCGACGTGAAGATCGCCTGCATCGGCCCGGCCGGCGAAAACCGGGTCCGGTACGCCTGCGTGATCACCGGGATCAAGAACGCCGCCGGCCGCACCGGCATGGGCGCGGTGATGGGGTCGAAGAACCTCAAAGCCGTGGCGGTCCGGGGCACCCTGCCGATCCGGCTCGCCGACGCCGAAGGCGCGCTTGCCTACCTCAAAGAGCTGGTGGACTACATCCATTCGGCCAAGTACACCGAGATCATCGGCAAGTACGGCACGCTGTTCATCTTCGACGTCACGAACTCCACCGGGCTCATCCGCACCCGGAATTTCCAGTCGAACCAGATGCCCTTTTCCGAGGACATCGAGGCCGAGGCCATGGAGCCCTACACCGTGGGAATGGCCGCCTGCTACGGGTGCACGGTGCACTGCCGCCACAAGTATGTGCTGCCCCAGGGCCGGTTCCAGGGCCAGTACGGCGAGGGGCCCGAGTACACGAGCCAGGGGGCCTTCGGCACCGAGGTGGGCGCGAACCGGATGCTCGGGATCCTCGAGGGCAACCAGCTCGTGAACCGCTACGGGCTCGACACCCTGGAGGTGGGGAGCATGATCGGCTGGGCCATGGAGCTCCACGAAAAGGGGCTCCTGCCGAAGGACCTGGTGGGCGACCTCGATCTGCGCTGGGGAAACATCGACGCCGTGCTCCAGCTGGTGGACGACATCGCCCACCGCCGGGGGCTCGGGGACGTCCTGGCCGAGGGGCCCCTGGGGGCCATCGAGCGGCTCGGCCCCGAGACCGCCTACTACAACATCCACGTGAAGGGCATGAGCAACCTCCAGTCCGACGAGCGGCCCACCCCGTCGCTCGCGCTCAACATCGCCACCTCCACCCGGGGCGCCGACCACCTGCGCAGCCGCCCGGCCATCGACCTCTACCACCTGCCCGAGAAGCTTCTCGAGAAGATCTACGGCCGGCCGGGCCTCACCTCGGACTACCGGGACTACGAGGGCAAGCCCTGGATGGTGGTGTGGCAGGAGCGGCTCTACGCCCTGGTGGACTCCCTGGGCGTGTGCAAGTTCCAGTCGGTGTTCCTGTCGCCCAACATGCCCAAGGCCGAGGAGTACGCTCGGGCCCTGCGGCTCGTAACGGGGCTCGAGTTCACCCCGGAGGAGCTCATGGAGATCGGGGAGCGGGTGACCACCCTCGAGCGGCTCTTCGACATCCGCGAGGGGGGGATCGGCCGGGCCGACGACCGGCTGCCCGAGCGGTACTTCACCGAGCCCACCCCGGCGGGCCTGCCGGCCGTGCGGGGGAAGGTCATCGACCGGGAGAAGTTCGAACAGATGCTCGACGAGTACTACGACATCCACGGCTGGGACCGGGACGGCCGCCCCACCCCCGAGGCCCTCGAACGGCTGGGGCTGGCCGCCGAACCCACCCGGCTCGTGTGAAGGCCAAGGAGACGATCGCCATGAAGATCCTCGCGGTGGACGAACGCCGGTGCACCGGCTGCCGGATGTGCGAACTCGTGTGCTCCGTGCGTCACGAAAAGGCGGCCGACCCGGCCCGGGCCCGGATCCAGGTGGTGAAGTGGGAGGAACGGGGCGTCTATCTGCCGATGGTGTGCCACCAGTGCGAGGACGCCCCCTGCGCGGCCGTGTGCCCGGTGAACGCCATCGGCCGCGACGAGGAGCTCGGCCGGGTGAAGACCGACCACGACCTGTGCATCGGGTGCCGGGCCTGCGTGTCGGCCTGCCCCTTCGGGGCCCTGGGGTTCCACGAGGAACGCGCGAAGACCCTCCGGTGCGACCTGTGCCACGGGGACCCCACCTGCGTGAAGTTCTGCGAGACCCGGGCCCTTCGCTACGAGGAGCCCGATCGGGTCGTGGCCGAGCGGCGGCGGGAGGCCGCGGCCCGGCTGCGCCAGATCCACCCCCTCGAGGGGAAACACCCATGGCCGTCACCGTGACCTTCCACGGGTTCCCCGAGATCCGGCGGGCCGCGGGCACCACGGAGTTCCGCATCGAGCCCGACCCCCCGACCCTGGGCGCCCTCCTGGAAGCGCTCAGGGAGCGCGGCGTTCCCGTGGCCGAGCGGCTCGTGACCCCCGAGTGCCACGTCCAGGACACCGTGCAGGTGATCCGGAACGGCGACCAGTGGCTCCCCCGCGACCGGCCCGACACCCCCCTTCGGCCGGGCGACGAGATCACCTTCCTGTTCATGATGGCGGGCGGATGAGCGGGCCCACCATCGCGATCGTGGGCTGCGGGGTGGCGGGCGACGAGGCGGCCTTCGCCGCACGGCGGGCCGACCCCTCGGCCCGCATCGTCGTGTTCACGGCCGACCCGCTGCCCCTGGTGAGCCCCTGCGTTCTGGCGGACTACGTGGCCGGGGAGATCCCCCGGGAGCGCACCCATCTGCGGCCGGCCGACGCCTACCGGGACGCCGGCATCGAGCTGCGGCTCGAGGAGCCGGTGCGGCAGTGGGACCCCGGGCGCCGGGAGCTCCTGACCGACGGTGGCCGCCACCCCTACGACCGCCTCGTGTGGGCCACGGGAAGCCGGGCCACCTTCCCCGACCTCCCCGGCGTCGGGCTCCCCGGCGTGCTCTCGCTGCGCACCCTGTCCGACGCGGACGCGCTGCGGGCCCCTCCGCCGGGCCGGGCCGTGGTGGTGGGCACGGGGCTCGTGGGGGTGGAGGCGGCCTGGGCCCTCCGGGAGCGGGGGTGGGACGTGACCCTGGTGGGCCGCCGGGGCCGGGTGCTCCCCCGGCTCTTCGACGAGCCCATCGCCGCGCGGCTCGCCGAGGCCCTCGAGGGGATCGGGATCCGCCTCGTCCTCGGCGAAAGCCCGGTGGAGGTGCTGGGGGCCGACCGGGCCGAGGGGCTCCGGACCTCCCGGGCGGAGTACCCGGCCGATCTCGTGGTGTTCGGCGCCGGCCAGGCCCCCCAGGTGGAGTTGGCCGCGGCCGGCGGCGTGGCCCTGGGCCCCTCCGGGGGCATCGCCACGGACGAGTCCCTGGCCACGAACCTGCCGGGGGTCTACGCCTGCGGCGACTGCGCCGAGACCGTGAACCGGTTGACGGGGCGGAGGGGGGTGTTCATGCTCTGGCACAACGCCCGGCGCCAGGGCCGGGTCGCGGGGCTCGGGGCCGCCGGTTCGCCGGCCCGGTACCCGGGAAGCCTGGGCGTGTCCACCGTGCACGCCGGCCACGTGGCCGCCGCCTCGATCGGCACCCCGGCCGCCGAGCACCGGGACGGCTCGGCCGATCTGGTGCACCGGAAGACCCCCGACGGGGAGGTCACGCTCGTGATCCGGGACGGTAGGGTGGTGGGTGCCCAGGCCCTCGGGAACACGGCCCGCATCGGGGAGCTCACCGCCGCGGTGATCCGCCGGGTGGCGCCGGAGCGGCTTCCGGCCCGCCCCACCCCCTGGACCCTGCGGCTCCGCCGCGTTGGCGTGCCCCTAGCCCCTTGGAGGAGGACCCCATGAGCACCGCCGAGACCGAGAAGAGAAAGGCCCAGATCCGGTGCCTCAACTGCTTCACCCGGTTCTTTCCGGAACCCGGCCGGAAGGTGGCCCGGTGCCCCGGTTGCGAGATGGAGTGGCGGCTCACCTGGACCGGCCCCCACGCCGTGAAGGTACGGGGCCCGGTTTGGGAAAAAGTGCCCGTCTGAACGATCCGGTGCCGCGCTTCGACGTCCTGTGCGTCGGCCGGGCCTGCGTGGACGAGATCCTGGAGGTCGACGCCTACCCGGCCGAGGACACGAAGGTCCCCCTGCGCGACCGCCTGGTGGAAGGGGGCGGGCAGGCCTCGACGGCCGCCTGTCTCGCGGCCCACCTGGGAGGCCGCGTGGCCTTCCTCGGGGTGCTGGGCGACGACGAACCCGGCCGATTCGCCCGGGAGCGCATGGCCGCGTTCGGGGTGGACCTCTCCCCCTGCCCCCCGCCCCGGGGTACGACCCCGGTGGCCTACTGCATGGCGTCGCGTTCCTCGGGGACCCGCACCATCCTGTACGAGCCCTCGCCCGAACGCCTCCGGCCCGGCGACGTGCCCCCCGAGGCCATCGCCTCGGCCCGGGTGGTGCTGGCCGATCCCCAGGCCGAGCCCCTTCTTCCGTCCCTCGTCGCGGCCGCCCGGGCCGCCGGCACCCTGGTGGTGGCCGACGCCGAGCACGCCCGCCCGGGATGGGAGAAGACCTGGGGCCTCGTCGACGTCCTGGCCGCGGGCGCCTCGTTCCTCGCCGAGGCCTACCCCGGTCTCCCGCCCGCCGAGGCCCTGGAACGCCTGGCCCGGTCGGCCCAGGGTATCTGCCTCGCCACCCAGGGCGCCCGGGGGGCGATCGCCTGGCTCGGGGGCCGGGTCCGCCGGTTCCCGGCGCCGGCGGTCGAGGTGCGGGACTCCACCGGGGCTGGCGACGCGTTCCACGGGGCCCTGGCCCTCGCCCTGGCCAGGGGGACCGACCTCGAGAGCGCCATCCCCTGGGCCGTGCGGGTGGCCAGCCTCTGCTGCCGGGGCCTCGGCGGCCGGAGCTTCCCGGACCCCTCCGAGGTGCTGCCGGCCCCGTGGGAGGGGTGAGAAGGCTCGGCGGCGAGGCGGCTTGGCAGCTCGGCAGCTAAACCATCGGGCGTGCCGGGGACCCGGGGGCCTTCCGAGGAGCGGCCGGCCGCCCCGCCCTTGCTTCCCCCGGCCTTCCTCTTCTACCCTCAGCGCCTTCGTGTTCCCCGAGCCGGAGCGGCGCCGGTGCAGGAATCCGCGTTTCTCTCCACCTTCGGCCTCGTGTTCCTGGCCGAGCTGGGCGACAAGACCCAACTGGCCACCCTGGCCCTGGCGGCGCGGTACCGCTGGAGGCCCGTGGTGGCCGGGGTGTTCGCGGCCTTCGCCCTCTTGAGCGCGGCGGCCGTGGCCGCCGGAGAACTCGCCTCTTCCGCCCTGCCCCGGGCCTGGGTCCAGGCGGCGGCGGGGGTGCTCTTTCTCGCCTTTGGCGTCCACGCCCTCGTGCGCCGCGAGGCCCCCGAAGCGGAAAACGGCCCCAGGGAGAGATCCCTGGGGCCGTTCGCCTCGGCGTTTCTCTTGATCTTCCTGGCCGAGCTGGGCGACAAGACCCAGCTCGCCACGGCGGGGCTCGCGGCCCAATGGCGCGCGCCCTGGGCCGTGTTCGCTGGGTCGTGCCTGGCCCTTTGGGCCGCGAGCGGCCTGGGGCTCACCGCCGGTGTGCGCCTGGCCCGGCGGGTGTCGCCCCGGTGGCTCGCCACCGCAGCCGGGGTGCTGTTCCTCGCGTTCGGCCTCGCGGCCCTAGTCCCCCTGCTATTCGGAGGAGGCTAAGGGGTACCAAGCAACTTCCTGTTAGGAAGCTGGGAGGCTGGGAGGCTAGGACGCAAAAATCCTTCGCGATTCCAGCATAATCGGCTGTCCCACCCAGGGGAGCGGCTACCGACCCGCGACATCCCTTTTCTTTTCGGGGATTCGGTCCGCCCCCCCTCACCCTGACCCTCTCCCCCGCGGGGGAGAGGGTATGTCGTGGTGGTGCCGCAGGGCGCCACCCAGCCCCCCTCCCTTGGTGGGAGGGGGACGGGGGGAGGGGGCAAGCCGCGACGCGGTCTACCGGCGCGTCCCCCCGCCTCATGCCCCGAAGCGCAACCCCCATCGCCGGCGCCGCCGGCCGCCCGGCGCCCCGGGTTCCCGCCGCACCATGATCAGGCCGGCCATCTCCGCGTCCACGGCAAACCGGCTGAACCCCACGGTGAACACGTAGGCCGGAAAGGCCTGCTCCACCTTCAGGCGGCTCCCCGGGCGCACCCCCATGGCCATGAGCTTCTGGAGCTTCTTGGAGTCCTGGGTCTTGAGGTAGGCCACGGTCCCCTCCTCCCCGGGGCGCAGGTGGGCCAGAGGCGCCACGTACCGTTCCCCCTCGGCCCGGGCCTTCTCGCAGCAGGGTCCGGGGGGGATCGGCCGGCCGTGGGGGCAGGTTTCCGGGTGGCCCAAGAGCTCGCAGACCCGCTCCTCCACCCCCCGCCGCAGGGCATGCTCCATCTGGCACGCCGCGGCCTCCATGTCGGCCCGGGAGGTGTCCACCACGTCGCTCATGAGCCTCTCGGCCAGGCGGTGCCGCCGGATCACCTGGCGAGCCTCCTCGCGTCCCCTTTCCGTGAACGCCAGCCCCTCGCCCTCGCCCCGCACGAGGCCCTCGGCCGCGAGGGCTTCCAGGTCCTCCCGGGACGGCTGCTCCTCGCCGGTCTTCCCCTCCTCCAACCGCTCCCACAGGGTTTCGAGCACCTCTTCGGTGCGCTCGTCCAGGCTCATTTCTTCGTCTCCTTGCCGCGGCCCCGAAGCCACCGGACCCACCCGGCCTCCCGGGGCATCTCGTAGCCGCAGTACGGGCACTTCACGTTCTTGCAGCCCCCGAAGAGCGAACACGCCCCGCACTCCTTGCGGGCCGCCTCCTCCGAGAACTCCCTTCCACAGAACCCGCACCTCATAGCTGCACTCCCAGCGCCGAGAGAAGCCCGTTCACGGCGGCCCCCACGGCGAAGGCGAACACGAACACGAACCCGGCGATGGCAAGCGCCGTCTTGGTGCCCCGCTCCTTCTGCATCACCAGGAACTGGGCGATGCACGGCACAAACAGGGTCAGGGTGATCGCGGCCACCGCCAGTTGGTTCCCGGTGAGGAGGCCCTGGGACTGGAGGTCGTAGAGGCCGGCGGCGCCGTAGTCCCGGCGGAAGAACCCGAACAGAAACGCCACGGCCGCCTCCTGGGGCAACCCGATCCAGCCCATGACGACCCCGAGGCCCGCCACGATCGCGTCGAAGACCCCGGTCATCCTCCCCAGCCAGATCAGCACGCTGGCCAGGAGAAACAGCGGCAGGATCTCGGCGAAATACCACTGCATGCGCGTCAGGGTCTTCACGGCCACGGCGCCGGGCCGGGGCAGGCGCAGGGGTGGGATCTCCATGTAGAACACCGGGGGATCCCCCGGGAGGATCTGGGCCGAGAGCCAGCCCACCAGGAGGAACACGCCGATCACAAAGGCCGCCCACACGGCCATGGCCCGGGGCGCCGTGGACATCATCCCGAGGATCACCCCGAGCTGGGCGCTGCAGGGGATGGCCAGGGCCAGGAGCACGGTGGCGATGATGCGCTCCCTCGTGGTTTCCAGGGTCCGGGTCACCATGGTGGCCATGGTGTCGCAGCCGAACCCCAGGGTCATGGGGATCACCGCCCGGCCGTTCAGGCCGATGGCCTTGAACACCCGGTCCACGAGCATGGCGAGCCGGGGCAGGTACCCGGAATCCTCGATCACGGAAAAGGCGATGAAAAAGGTCCCGACGATCGGCAGGATGATCGCTACGGCGTACCGCAGGCCCAGGGTGATCACCCCGTAATCCAGGGCGATCAGCTCCTGGAGCCAGGGCCACGGCACCCAGCGGGTCACGGCGTCGTTCACCCAAGGGTTCACGTAAGTCTCGAACACGTGGCCCTCCAGGAAATCCACCACCGTGCCGGCCCCGAACCCCCCGACGAACTTGTACAGCCCGAAGTAGAGCACCGCGGCCAGAATCGGAAGCCCGGCCACCGGGTGCATCATCCACCGGCTCAGGCGCTCGCCCCACGTGACCACGCCGGTCTCGGGAGCCCGAAACACGGCGTCGGCGAGCCTCTCGGCCTCCTCGTGGAGCCGCTGGGGGATAAGAAAGCTCGCCGGCGCCCCGGCCCGGCGTTCCACCTCGCGTCGGGCCCTCGCGACGCGCTCGATGTCCCCGGCCGAGAGCTGCAGGGTCTCCTCGAGCCGTTCGTCGCCCTGGAGAAGAAGAAGGGCAAGCGCCCGCGGACCCAGCCCCGCCCGGGCCGGCACCAGGGGCTCGATCTCGGCGAGGGCGGTCTCCACCTCTGGCCCGTAGTAGATTTCCGGCCGGCCCGAAGAGCGCCCGGCCTCCGGCAACCGATCGAGAAGCTCCCGGACCCCCCGGCCCGTGAGCGCCGCGGTGGCCACCACGGGAACGCCCAGGGCTCGCTCCAGGGCCCCCACGTCGATCCGGACCCCGAGTCGCTCGGCCTCGTCGATCATGTTGAGCACGAGGACCACCGGGAGGCCCGCCTCCACCAACTGGAGCGTCATGGGGAGCATCCGCTTCAGGTTCTTCGCGTCCACCACGTGCACCACGGCGTCCGCGTCCCCCCGGAGCAGGATGTCCCGGGCCACCCGCTCCTCCTCGGTGATGGGCAGCAGGCTGTACATCCCCGGGGTGTCCTCCACGTCCACCTCGCCGCCCGCATGGCGGAGCTTCCCCTTCGACACCTCCACGGTGGTGCCCGGGTAGTTCGACACGACAACGTAGGAGCCCGTGAGCCGGTTGAACAGCACGCTCTTGCCCACGTTGGGGTTCCCCACCAGCACGATCTTTCGAAGGCCTGCCTCGGGGAAGGCCGCCGCGCTTCCTTCGTTTCGCCGCATTCCGTCTCCTCGGTACGGGGCTCGGGAACGGGGACATTGAAGCACTATTGCAAATCAAATCCAATAGATTAGTTCGGCGGTGTCCCCCCGGACGATACCCCCCGAACGCTTCCCACGGGGGAACCCTGGAGGAACCGCTCGATCTCGTCCCGCCGCCGGATCACCTCCCGGTACCCCTCGTCGATCAGGCGGTTCAGGCGCTCCTGATTCAGCGTCACGAAGCGCACCGGCGGGGGGCCGGGGGGCCGAAGCACGAGGGCCCGGGGTGGGTCGAGCCGCGCGAGATCCTCCAGCCGGTTCACCTGGGCCCGGTACCTCAGCCCCGCCCGACGAAGGCTCCGCACCATCCACCCGTTGGCCTTGAAGTACCGCCAAAACACCACCCTCTCGTACCAGGGCAGCATGTCGTCGCGCCACCCCACCGGCCGCGACAGCACCGCCACGATCCGGCGCTCGGGGTGGCCGAGCATCCGCCACACGGTGCGGGCCGGAAGGGGATCCACCACCCCGGCGTCCAGGTACTCGCCGCCGCCGATGCGCACGGTACGGGGATAACAGGCGGGCACGCACATGCAGGCGTGGAGGATGTCGTAGAGGTCCGCCTCGCCGGGGCGAAACAGGTGGAGCCGGCGTTCCCCCACCCGGGCCGCCGCGAACCGGGATTCCATCGGGTTCTCCGAAACGCCCCACTGGTTCAAGGGGTGCCTTCGCGCGAACACGTCGAACACGAGGCGCCCCACGTCGAGGGCGGGCCGGTCCGGGTTGGCCGTGAGGGCGCAAGCCGGCAGGTTCTGGAAACAAACGAGCTCGGGATCGCAGAGCTCCCCCCGCCACACCGCTTCCATATCGTCGCGCTGGCCAGCCGCGAAGTAGGCCAGCGTGGCGGCGCTCGCCGACACCCCCGTGGCCAGGTCCGGCAGGGGAAGGCCCAGGTCCAACCAGGCCATCAGCACCCCCGCCACGAACCCGGCGCGCATAGCCCCCCCCTCGAGCACGAGCCCAGTACGCAGAGCCCGCGCCTTCTCCACTCCCCCGAACGCCCCCTGCACCGCGGCCCGGTGAACCATGTTGCCCTCCGCGGCCCCTTTCCGCAGCCGGCCCCTGGGGGCCTGGGCACCGCAGAACGTCAATCTAGATCGAAAAGCGCCCCTGTCGACCCCTGTTCTTTACCGCCCACGCTCGGCACCGTACACTTGCCCCGTTGGAAGCTCCGGTAGGCCGCGGGGCTCGGCCTGCTCGCGACCCACTGACGTGACACGCCTAAGCGCTGGCGGGCGGGGCAAGGGGCCTCCGTGTCAGGAGTCGGTGGACAGAGGACAGGGGTTCTCTGTCCTCTGAATTCTGGCCCCTGATACGGCAGCCGCTCCCACGGGTTGGCCGACACGATGATGCCGGAATCTTAAGCGTCCTATTACTCCGGCGGTTAAATAGACACGGTCGGGGGCATGGGGCCTGCTGGAGCGCCGGGCGTGGCTCTCACAGTGGCCGGATGCCGCACTCACGCACGGCCGGAGGCAGGCCCCATGCCCTCGCGAGCTCCTTGCGCGCCTCTATTGGCGCCGGGTTAATAGCATCCCAGCATCCTAGCGTCCCAGCGGGAAGCTCCGCCTAGCTGCCAAGCTGCCTAGCCGCCGAGCATGAAGTTACCAGGAGGAGATCCGATGCCGAAGGATGTGGTTCGCGTCGGCGCGTCGTTCACCTACGAGCTCAAGACCACGGAGGACATGGGGGCCCATCGGTTCCAGGAGAGCTCTCCGCCGGTGTTCGCCACCCCGTTCCTGGTGGGCGCGGTCGAAGCCGCGGCGGCCCGCCTGATGGAGCCCGATCTCGAGGACGGGGAGATGAGCGTCGGCGCCTTGGTGGAGCTTCGGCACACGAGGCCCACCCCCTTGGGCTGGACCGTGCGCACCACGGCCCACCTGGAGGAGAAGCAGGGGAAAAAGTACGTGTTCCGGGTGGAGTGCCACGACGAGGCCGAACCCATCGGCGAGGCCCGCCACGTCCGCTATGTGATCGAGGCGGGGCCGTTCCTCGCGGCGGTGCGGGAGAAGGCGTCCCGCAAGGAGGGATCGGGATGAGACTCGAGATCCGGGAAGAAACCGCCTCCATGGTCCTCCCCGACGGCCGTCAGGTGGTCCGCCGCGTGGAGGTGCGAACCCACCCCCTCACCGGGGACACGGTCCGCATCCTCACCCCCCCCCACCGTCCGCTCCGGATCCCCGACCTGCGCACCGCCTACGCCCACACCCTGGAGGGCTGCCCGTTTTGCCCGGAAGCCGTGGAAACCCGAACCCCCGCGTTTCCCCCCGACCTCCTCGGGGAAGGCCGGGTGGCCGTGGGGGAGGTCCGGGTGTTTCCGAACCTCCTGGCCTACGCGGGCCTTTCGGCCGTGAGCGTGCTCACCCGGGAGCATTTCGTGGAACTCCGGGACTTCACCGAGCCCATGCTGCTCGACGCCTTCGAGGCGGCCCGACGGGTGTTGGGGGCGGTCCGCGAGCGCCGGCCCGACCTCGCGGTGCGCCTGCTCCACTGGAACTACATGCCCCCCGCCGGGTCTAGCATCGTGCACCCCCACCACCAGCTCATGGCAACCCCCACCGCCCCCACCCGGCTGCGCCGCCTGGCCGAGGGCGCCACCCGCATCGGCGCCCCGCCGGGAACGAACCCCTGGCATCACCTGGTCTCCGAGGAACGCCGCGCCGGCGCCCGATGGCTCGGGGAGGCCGGCCCCTGGCGGCTCCTGGTGGACCCGGCACCCCAGGGCCGGTACTTCGAGTGGGTGGCGGTTCACGCCTCGAAGGCCGACATGGCCGACCTCGAGGCCTCCGACTGGGGAGCCCTGGTGCCCGGGCTTCTTACCCTGTTCGGGTATCTGGAAAGCCAGGGGCTTTGGAGCTTCAACCTGGCCGCGATGGGGCTTCCCGACCCCTCGTTCCGGTGCCAGGTGCGGCTCGTTCCCCGGGCGTTTCTGCCCCCGGCGTCGTGCTCGGACATCCATTTCGACGTCCTCGAACAGGAGCCCATGATCCTCCGGTCCCCCGAGGACGTGGCCTCGGAGCTCCGGCCCCTGTTCGGGGGCTGAAACGGCAAAGGGCCACCCGTCATCGGGTGGCCCTTCGCCCCTCGGTTCGGGCCCGACCCTACACGTCCAGGTTTCGCACCTCCAGGGCGTGGGACCGGATGAACTCCCGCCGCGGGTCCACGGCGTCGCCCATGAGGATGCTGAAGATCTCCTCCGCGGCCACCGCGTCCTCCAGCTTCACCTGCAACAGCGTCCGGCGGGAGGGGTCCATGGTGGTCTCCCAGAGCTGCTGGGGGTTCATCTCCCCAAGCCCCTTGTACCGCTGGATCGTGTACGCCTTGCGGGCCCGTTCGATCAAAACGTCCAGAAGTTCCTGCTTCGAGGCCACCGTCGTCTTTCCCTCCTCCTCGCCGGCCCTTCGCAGGATCGTAAACGGCGGCTCCCGCATGTCCCCCAGGGTCTCGTTGACCCGGTACAGGGCCCGGTAATCGGCCGAGTCCAAGAGATCCCGGTGGATCGGGCAGGTGGCCCGCCGGCCGTTCACCTTCCGCACGGCCCGGAACCGGTAGAGGCTGTGCTCCTCGTCGTAGCCGTCCTGGCTCACCTGGTACCCCTTCTCCTCCAGGGCCCGGCGGTAGGGCTCGAACGCCTCCTCGGAACGAAGGGCATCCTCGCTCCGGAGTCCGGCGTTCAGGATCGCCCGGAGGGCGTCGCGTTCGAACCCCTTCTTTGCCAACCGCTCCAGGTAGAACCGGAACTCGAAGATCCGAAGCAGAAGCTCCCTCAGGTGGGCCCCGGCGTACACCCGGCCGGTCTTCTCGATCCGGACCACGTTGTCGCCCACCGCCTCCTCCACGAGGAACCGCTGGAGATCCTCCTCGTTGGCCAGGTAGCGCTCCTGCTTGCCCTTGGCCACCCGGTACAGCGGCGGTTGCGCCAGGTACAGATACCCCCGCTCGATCAGGTCGGGCATCATCCGGTAGAAAAACGTCAGCAGCAACGTGCGGATGTGGCTTCCGTCCACGTCGGCGTCGGTCATGATGATGATGTTGTGGTACCGGGCCCGATCCGGATCGAACTCGTCGTGGATGCCCGCGCCGATGGCGGTCACCAGGGCCGCGATCTCCTTGTTCGAAAGCATCTTCTCGGGCCGGGCCTTCTCCACGTTGAGGATCTTTCCCTTGAGCGGGAGGATCGCCTGGAACCGGCGGTCCCGCCCCTGCTTCGCCGACCCGCCGGCGCTGTCCCCCTCCACGATGTAGAGCTCGCTGCGGGCGGGGTCCTTCTCCTGGCAGTCGGCGAGCTTCCCGGGCAGGCTCGCGGAATCCAGGGCGTTCTTCCGGCGCGTGAGCTCCTTGGCCTTCCGGGCCGCCTCCCGGGCCAGGGCCTCCCGCACGCACTTTTCCACGATCTTCCGGGCGACGGACGGGGTTTCCTCGAAGAACCGCGAGAGCTGCTCGTTGCAGATGTTCTCCACCAGCCCCCGGACCTCGGAGTTGCCCAGCTTCGTCTTCGTCTGCCCCTCGAACTGGGGGTCCGGCACCTTCACCGAGATCACGGCCGTGAGCCCGGCCCGCACATCGTCGCCGGTGAGCCCGGTCTTGAGGTCCTTGAGCAGGTTCTGGGCCTTGCCGTACTGGTTCAGGGTCCTCGTCAGGGCCGCCCGGAACCCGGTCACATGGGTGCCCCCCTCCCGGGTGTTGATGTTGTTGACGAAGCTAAACAGCCGCTCCTTGTAGCTGTCGTTGTACTGGATGGCGATCTCCACGATCACGTTGTCGTTCTCGCCCGAGAAGTAGATCGCCTCGTGGAGCGGGGTGACCGACCGGTTCAGGTGCTCCACGAAGGAACGGATGCCGCCCTCGTAGCAAAACTCGATCGATTTCTCCTCCCGTTCGTCCTCCAGCAGGATCCGGATCCCCGGATTCAGGAACGCCAGCTCCCGGAGCCGTGTGGCCAGGATGTCGTAGGAGTACTCCGTTTCCGTGAAGATCTCGGGGTCGGGCTTGAAATGGACCTTGGTGCCGCGCCGGGTCGTCGTCCCGACGACCGTGAGGGGCTTGGTCGCCGCGCCCCGGCGGTAGGCCTGGTGGTAAACCTTTCCGTCCCGCCGGATCTCCACCTCCAGCCATTCGGAAAGGGCGTTGACCACCGACACCCCGACCCCGTGGAGCCCGCCCGACACCCGGTAGGTCTTGTTGTCGAACTTCCCGCCCGCGTGGAGCGTGGTCAGCACCAGCTCGGCCGCCGGTTTCCCGGTTTCCTTGTGAACGTCCACGGGAATGCCCCGGCCGTTGTCCTCCACGGTGACGGAGTTGTCCACGTGGATGACCACCCGCACGAGGTCGCAGTAGCCGGCCAGGGCCTCGTCGATGGAGTTGTCCACGACCTCGTAGACCAGGTGGTGCAACCCCATCGAGCCGGTGGAGCCGATGTACATGGCGGGTCGTTTCCGGACGGCCTCGAGCCCCTCCAGCACCTTGATGCTGTCGGCCGTGTAGAGCTCCTCGATCTTCTGCATGTCGTGTTCGGTCATCGTCGTTTCGCCTGCCAGATCCTGCGGAAAGGTCAAAGGGTCGAACGCGCAAGCGCCAGCCGCCACGCCCGGGTTCGGTTCAGGGGGCGGTTCGGTGGGGGGTTCCCTCCTCCATCCGGTAAAACCCCACGTCGTCCGCGCCGTCGAGGGGTAGGGCGGTGGGGTCCGGCGTCGCGATCCATACCTGGCCCTCCCAGCCCGCCACGAACCGCGCCAGCGCCTCCAGCCGGCTCCCATCGAGCTCGGCGCCCGGGTCGTCCAGCAGGAGGACGGGCGGCGACCCCAGGCACCGGAGGCCCCACCGGAGGAGTCCCAGCTTCATCGCCAGGGCGGCGGTTCGGCGCTGTCCCTGGGAACCGTGGGTTTCCACCGGCCGACCGTCCAGCAGGACCTCCAGCCGGTCGCGGTGGGGTCCCGCCCGGGTGAACCCCCTGCGGGCGTCCTCGCCCCGGCCCCGTTCGAGCGCCGCGGCCAGCGCCTCCCCGTACGCCGGGAGGGGCCCGTCGGCCAGGTACGGCGCCGAGAGTTCCAGGGACAGGGTTTCGCGCGCCCCACTGAGCTCCCGGTACAGATCGGCCACCAGGCCGCCCAGTTCCCCCAGGGTGTTCACCCGCTCCCGGTGCACCGCCGCGCCGTGGCGCGCGAGTTCCGCTTCCCACACGGCCCCCTCGGCGGGGTGCCGCCGCAGAGCCGCGTTCCGCTGGCGCACCGCCCGGCGGTACCTCTGGAGGTGGGCCGCATGGAGTGGGTTTCGGAAGAAGGCCGCCGCGTCCACATACCGCCGCCCCAGCTCCCGATCGGCCTGGGCGAGTCCGGTATCGGCCGGCGAGAACACCACGGTGGGCAAGACGGCCAGGTACTCCTGCACCGCCCGGGGCCGGGTTCCGTCCACCTCCACCCGCCGGCCCGCGCCGGTCCAGGAGACCGAGATGTCCCGCTCGCTCCCGGCGGTTTCCACCCGGGCCCGGAGGCGGTATCCGGAACCGCCGAATTGTATCAGATCCGACGCGCGGTGAGTACGGAAACTTTGCAGGCACGAGACCACGCGGATCGCCTCGAGCACGTTCGTCTTGCCCTGGCCGTTGGGTCCCCAGAGCACGCACACCCGTTCGGGGCGACAAAAATCAAGGGCCGCCAGGTTGCGGAACCCGGCGGCCCGAAACCGCTCGATGCGCACGGTCAGTCGATGCGGATCGGCATCACCACGCACAGGTATCCGGGGTCGTCGTCGGAGCGGATGAGGCACGGGGCCAGGGGTTGGTCGATCTCCACCTTGACCTCCTCCCCGTCCAGGTGCCGGAGGGCCTCGATGAAGTAGGAGGCGTTAAAGGCGATCTTCTGGGGCTCCCCCTCCAGGCGGGCCTCGATCTCCTCCCGGCTGTCCCCGGCCTGGGCGTTCATGGATCGCAGAACCACCCGGTCCTCCGAGGCCTCGAAGACCACGCTGTGGGTGTCGGGGTCCGTCATGAGGGACACCCGGCGCAGGGCATCGGCGAACGGCTCCTTCGCCAGAATCACCCGGTTCCGCGGATCCGAGGGGATGACGTCCTGGTACCGGGGAAACGCGCCGTCGATGGGGGTGAGGCACATTTCGGCGTTGGCCAGTTTGCAGAAGATCCTGCCGCCCGACTGGGCGATCTCGAATCCTTCCCCGGAATCGTCCACCAGGGCCTTCAAGCTCCCGAGACCTTTCTTGGGCAAGATGATGCCGTCCCGGAACATGTCGAGCACGCCGGGGGTTGGCTGTTCCATGATGGTGAGGCGGTGGCCGTCGGTGGAAACCATCCGGAGGGTTTCCGTTCCCCCCGCCGGGTCTTCGTGGGCGTGGAGGTACACCCCGCACAGGGTCGGCCGGGTCTCGTCGTTGGAGGCGGAAAAGAGCGTCTTTTCGAGCATCCGGGTAAACGATCCGGCGGGAAACGGGCGGTACTCCTCAGGCGGAGTGGGGAACTCCGGAAACTCGTCGGCCCGCTCGGTGGGCACGTGGAAGCTGCTCCGGGCGGCCGTAATGTGAAGCCATCGGTTCTCTTCGAGTTCCAGGCGTACGGGAGCGGCCGGCAACTCCCGGAAGATCTCGTAGAGCTTCCGGCCGGGGACGGCGACGGCACCCGGGCTCGCCGTTTCGCACGGGATCGCCTGGGTCAGGCTGATCTTGAGGTCGGTGGCCCGGAGCTCCAGCGTGCTCGGGCGCGCCTCGAGGAGCACGTGCTCCAGGATCTCGCGGGTGGACTTTCGCTCCAGAACGGAAACCGCTTGGGCCAGGGCTCGGGTGGCGGAATCCCGCTCGAGTTGGACGATCATGGGTCCTCCTAAGGTGAGTAGATTTTTTTCCTTTGCCAGTAATCCATAGGGGCTGTGGAAACTGTGGAAAACTCGCAAAGCCCGGCGGCGGGCCTACGAAATCGGGGTGTGGAGAAGTCTGTGGATAAGATCGATGTTATCCACAGAATCCATCGGCCACCGAACTCGCCACAGGTTATCCCCAGGGTTGTCCCCAATCCGTCCACCGCTATGTCCCCAGCTTGCGGCGGATCGCCTCGACCTCGGCCCGGAGATCCGGATCCGAGGACAGGGCTTTCGAAATCTTGTCGTGGGCGTACATCACCGTGGTGTGATCTCGCCCGCCGAACTTTTGGCCGATCTCGGGAAAGGAGCTGTCGGTGAGTTCCCGGGCCAGGTACATGGCGATCTGCCGGGGGTGGGCCACGGCCTTTGTGCGCCGCTTCCCCCGCAGGTCCGCGGCCGTCAGGTGGAAATGCTGGGCCACCGCCTTCACGATCTTCTCCACCGTGACCCCCTGCCCGGTGTCCCGGAGCATGTCGCGCAGGACGTTCTTGGCGAGTTCGACCGTGATCTCCGACTTCGTCAGGTTCGAAAACGCCATGATCCGCAGGAGCGACCCCTCGAGCTCCCGGATGTTTGACGAGCAGTGAGCCGCGAGGAAGTGGGCGACCTCGACGGGGAGCGGAATCGATTCGATCTCGGCTTTTTTCTGGAGAATCGCGACCTTGGTTTCCACGTCGGGGGGCTGGATGTCGGCAATGAGGCCCCATTCGAACCGGGACCGAAGCCGGTCGGCGAGCCCCGGGATCTCCTTGGGAAACTTGTCGCTGGTCACCACGATGTTTTTGTGGCTTTCGTAGAGCGTGTTGAACGTGTGGAAGAACTCCTCCTGGGTGCGCTCCTTGCCGGCGATAAACTGGATGTCGTCCATCAGGAGGATGTCCATCTTCCGGTACTTCTCCCGGAACTCCGGCATCCGGTTGTGGGCCAGCGCCTGAATCATCTCGTTGACGAACTTCTCGCTGTGCACGTAGCACACTCGGCAGGTGGGGTCGTGGGCCAGGCGATGGTTGCCGATGGCGTTCAGGAGGTGGGTCTTGCCGAGCCCCACCCCGCCGTAGATGAAGAGCGGGTTGTAGGTGCGCCCGGTGCGCTCGGCCACCGCGAGGCTGGCCGCGTGGGCGAACTGGTTGGAGCTTCCGACCACGAAGCTATCGAAGGTGTACTTGGGGTTGAGCCCGATCTTCCGGGCCCGTTCCTCCCAGTCGGCCGGCGAGGGCTCCGTCTCCCGCTTGGGACGCACGAAGGGCTTCTCCCGCTTGGCCGTGACGCAGCGCACCTCCACGGGCGCGCCGGCATGGGCCGCGGCACAGCGCTGAATCAGGGTCAGATAGTCGTGGTCCTGGAGCCAGTCGGAGAAGAACTTGCTCGGGACCTCGAGCAGGAGTTCCCGGCCGTCGAGGCGAACCGGGCGGATGGGGAGGATCCAGGTTTGGAAGGCCTGCGCCGGGAGCGATGCCTCGAGCTCTTGCAGCACGGTTTGCCAGAGCTGATCCATGGCATATATCCACAGAGTTATCCACAGATGTGGATAAGGAGGCCTTCCGGTCTGCGGGAGCAGATTCCGTAAAAACCGAAAGATTTACGAGCGGTTGTGGGGATGGAACGAGAGGGTCGTTCCGAGCGGACGCGAGGCGAGACTAGCAGACCCGAGCGGCGGACCGCAAGGGGGGCGCGGGGGATTTTTCGGTCGCGCCGATCGGCGGCGTCTTGACGGCGTCGCGCGATGCCGATAGCGTGTCGCGCCGCCGGTTTCGGGAGTCGGTGGACGGAGGACAGACGACAGGGGGGCTGACATCTCACCCCGGAGCTCTGGCGCCCCAATACAAGAGCGGCTCCCACGGGCACGAGAGGGCTCCGGCATCCCCAAGAAGGGGTTGCCGCCCGGCTGCCCGGTCGCCTAGCCGCCCAGCGGGAAGGGTCTTGGAACATCTTTCAGTTTTCCAGCCAAGCCAAGAGGAGCCCTGAACCACCATGGCGATCTCGGAACGGCGCCGACAGAAGGCGTTGGAGAAGCGGCGAAAGGAACGGGAAGAAAAACGGCGCAGGGAGAGGCAGCGCCGGCTGAGCGCCCGGGCCGAAACGGCCACGGGCCGCCTGCTGGCCCGGGCCGGGGACCTGCCGATCGAGGAGTGCGTCATCAGCCGGGGGTGGAGGGAGCGGGGCAAGGCCCACATCCTTGTGGCGCGCCGCATGGAGAACGGGCGGCTTCTGGTGGGAGGCTACTACGTGGATCTGTGGTGCCTCGGGCTCAAGGACACGGCCGTGCTCCCGAACCTTGACCCCGAAGACTACCGCACGAACATCAAGCCCGAGATCTTCCACGACAAGGTCGAGTTCGAGCCGTGCGAGCCGGGCCTGGCCCTGGCCGTGATCGAGGCGGCGATCGAGTTCGCCGGAACGCTCGGGTTCCGGCCCGACAAACGCTGGCCGGAGTCGGCACGGCTCTTCGCCGGGGTGGAGCCGAGCCCCGAGCCGATCGAGACGGGCCGGAACGGGAAGCCCTGCCTCGTGATCAAGCCCGGCGAGAACCTGATGGGGCCGCGCCGCCGGCTCGAGCGCCTCCTCGAGCCCGGCGCCTACGAGATCGTCGAGGAGGGGGAGTAGGGCCCAGACGCCGGGCCACGGGTTCTCCCGTTTGACTCTCCGGCGCCGAGGAACCCCTGGGGGGGTTCCGTTCGCCGGGGCCCGGCCTTCGCTTGCCCGCGGCGGCCCAAACCCGGTATCGTACGGGGCGTAACCGAGCGCCTCGACACGGGGCCGGGAGGGGACGCCAGGCATGGGAAGGCGGTGGATCGGGGGGCTAGCCGTTGCGGCCGTGATCGGGGTGGTGCTCACGCCGGTGGGGGCGCGGGCCGACCGGGCCGAGGCCTCGGCGATCTACAAGAAGGCCATGCGGGCCTACCGGGCCGGCGAGATCGAGACGGCCCTGGACCTCTTCCAGCGCTCCGAGGACGCCGACCCCACCTACCCCTACCCCACCCTGGCTCTTGCGCGCATCTACCACCAGCTCTTCGAGCAGGACATGACCCACTACCGGGAGGCCGAGCAGGCCTACGACCGGGTCGGCCTGCTCCTTCGGGTCGAGCCCCCCGGGCCCACCGAGCAAGCCCTCTACCAGGCGTACTACTTCCAGGGTCTGCTCCTTCTCAAGGGGGGGGAGTACGAGCGGGCCCTGCGGGCCTTCGACCAGTTCCTGGAACTCTCCCCCGACTTCTACGCCCCCGAGCTCGTCCACAACGCCCGGGGGGTGGCCCTCTACGCCCTCGACCGGTTCGACGCGGCCGTGGCAGCCTTCCGCAAGGCCCTCGAGATCGACCCCGACTACGCCGAGGCCCGGTTCAATCTGCGGAGCGTCTACACCCGGCTTTCCACCTACAACGAGGCCGTGGCCCTGAGCCGGGCCGGAAGAGACGAGATCGCGCTCAAGAGGCTCGCGCAACTGCGGGAGTTCGCGCCCCGGTTCCTGCCCGGCCGGCGGCTCGAGGCCCAGACCCTGGCCCGGCTGGGCCGCAAGCACGAGGCCGAGCGGGTGTACCGGGAGATCCTGGCCCTGGACCCGGCGGACCCCCTGACCTACGGCGTGCGCCTCGATCTCGCCCGTCTCCTGGCCGACGAGGGCCGCCGGGTCGAGGCCCTGGCGCTCTGCAAGGAAAACCTGGAGCGGTTCCCCCGCATCGCCGACGAGCGGGCCCGCAAGGCCACGGAAGCGCTCCTGGTGCGGCTCGGGGGGGCGCCATGAGACGCCGGATCGGCCTGGTATCCGCCCTGCTTCTCCTCCTCGCCGCCGCCGCCTCCGGCCAGGAGCCGCCCCCCCCGGGCGGGAGCCACGGCGAGCTCTCGTGCGACGAGTGCCACACCGGGCCCCGGATCGAGGACTGCTGGGCCTGCCACGAGGCCGTGGAGAACCCCCATCCCGTCGGGGTGGCCCCGAAGACGGCGAAGATCCCGGAGGGCCTGCCCCTGGCCCCGGACGGCGCGCTCCTGTGCCGCACCTGCCACCGCATCCACGGCGGGACGCCCGAGGAGAAGTTCGTCTGGCTCGAGCCCGGCATGACCCGCATGGGGTTTTGCATCACCTGCCACGGCAGCTCCCTGGAGCACGCCAACCCCCACAAGGCCCGGCGGGGCGAGGGCCGGTGCGGGTTCTGCCACCTGGTGAAGGCGGGCCGGATCATCACGGGCCGGGGCTCGGCCCGGCTCGAGGTGAAGCGGCTGTGTAACTTCTGCCACGACGTGCTGGCCAAGGGCCATCCCCGCAACGTGGACCCCGACCTGAGCCTCCCGAAGGACGTGCCCCTGGGCCCCGAGGGGGAGTGGACCTGCTTCACCTGCCACGATCCCCACGGCGCCACCGAGACCACCCATCTCCTGCGCTCCGCGGTGGCCCGGCACCTGGAGAGGGGCCAGGCCGAAAGCCCCCACGTGCCCGAGTACTTCGCGTGCAAGGCCTGCCACACCACGGCCGACCCCGACGCCGTGAAGGCCGACCCCGGCCGGGCCCTCCGGTACCGGGGCGACATCAACGTCCTGTGCATCAGCTGCCACGTGACCGACCGGAGCCACCACCCCACGGGGTTCCCGCCGGTGGAGGAGATGCTCGCGCGGCTGGCGGCCGCCGGGTTCACCCTGCCCTTCGGCCCGGACGGCGAGATCACCTGCTACACCTGCCACGACAACAGGTGCGACACGGGCCAGCAGCGGATGCGGGAGCGGTTCTACGACCGGTCCCGGGGCCGGTCGGACCTGTGCGGGGGCTGCCACAATCGGTCGATGCTCACCCAGAAGAGCCCCCACGTGGACGATCCCAAGATCTGCCCCACCTGCCACGTGGCCGTGCCGGTGCCGGGCTCGGACGAGGGCCGGGAGCTCGTGGCGTCCCAGAAGATGGTGTGCCTGCGGTGCCACAGCGTAAACCTTCACCCGGCGAATGCCGATCATCTGAAGGTGCCGTCCGAGAAGATCAAGCCCGACGAGAGCCTGCCCCTGGGAACCCGCGGCGAGGTCACATGCTCCACCTGCCACAACCCCCACGAAGACCCCGAGCACCGAAGGGCCCGGCTCCGGGCCGACGCCCAGTCGCTGTGCTCCTTGTGTCACTGGCGCTGAGCCTTCCCGCGGGAGCCGAGATCTACCGCTGGACCGGCCCGGATGGCACGGTCCACTTCACCGACAACCTGGAGCAGGTCCCGCCCGACCAGCGGCCCCGGGTGCGCACCCTGGACGACCGGCTTCCGCCGCCCCGGGCCCCGGACCAGGTGCCCCTCGAAGACGCCGGTGCCGGGTACCTGGTGGACGTTCGGATCGACGGCCGGGGGCCGGTGCGGCTCGTGCTGGACACCGGGGCCACCTCCACGGTGGTGAGCCCCGAGGCGGCCCGGCGGGTGGGACTTCGGGTCCGCACCGACCCGCCCGTGGAGCTCCACACCGCGGGCGGCAAGATCCGGGCCGGGTGGGCCGAGGTCCGAAGCCTCGAGGTGGGGGGCCGGAGCCGGGGGCCCCTCAAGGTGGTCGTTCACGACGCGGTGCCGGGGGCCGACGGGCTTTTGGGCATGGACTTTCTGGGGGCGTTCCGGGTGGAGCTCCGGTCCGACGGGCCGTCGCTGGTGCTCCACCCCCGGTGACCGGGCCGGGTTGCCCCGCACCGGGACCGTTCGGGATACTACGCGCCCCAACCCCTCAAGGCAGGAGAGATCCACCGATGCAGGACGTCGCCGCCATCGTGCTCGCCGCGGGCAAGGGCACCCGCATGCGCTCGGCCACGGCCAAGGTGCTCCACCCCCTCCTGGGCCGGCCGCTCCTCGCCTACCCCCTGGAGGCCTGCGCCAAGGCCGGGCTCGGCCGGGTCGTCGTGGTGGTGGGGCACCAGGCCGACGAGGTCCGGGCCGCCCTGGGCGCGACCGGGGCCATGTTCGTGGTGCAGGCCGAGCAGCTCGGCACCGGCCACGCCGTGCTGTGCGCCCGGGAGGCCCTGGAGGGGTTTTCGGGCACGGCCCTGGTGCTCTGCGGCGACGTGCCCCTCCTTCGGCCCGAGACCCTGGAGCGGCTCGCCGCCACCCACCGGGACGCCGGGGCCAAGATCACCGTGCTCACCATGGAGCTCGACGATCCCACCGGGTACGGCCGGCTCGTGCGCGATGCCGACGGGTGGGTGGAGCGCATCGTGGAGGAGGCCGACGCCACCGAGGCCGAGCGGGCGATCCGCGAGGTGAACACC
Organism: Deferrisoma sp.; assembly: GCF_054681715.1. Taxonomy (NCBI): domain Bacteria; kingdom Pseudomonadati; phylum Thermodesulfobacteriota; class Deferrisomatia; order Deferrisomatales; family Deferrisomataceae; genus Deferrisoma; species Deferrisoma sp. Next base: position 2,503 of record NZ_BAAHFQ010000036.1, on the reverse strand, counting down.
GGCACCTACGCCGTGGAGCTCCCCTGGCTCTGGGAGGCCCTGGCCCGGGTGGGGCGCGACAACGCCCAGGGCGAGGTGTACCTCACCGACGCCGTGGCCCTGGCGGCCCGGGAGGGGGCGGCCGCGGCCGTGGCGCTGGCCGACCCCGACGAGGCCCTGGGGGTGAACTCCCGGGTGCAGCTCGCCGAGGCCTGCCGGATCCTGCGCGACCGGATCCACCGGGCCTGGATGGAGGCCGGGGTCACCCTGGAGGACCCGGCCACCACCTGGATCGAGCCCGGGGTGCAGCTCGCGCCTGACGTCACCCTGGGCCCGGGGGTCCGGCTCGAAGGGGCCACCCGGGTGGCCACGGGCGCCCGGATCGACACCGGGGCGGTCCTCGTCAACGCCCTCGTGGGCCCCGGGGCCCACGTGAAGCCCTACTGTGTGGTGACCGACGCCCGGATCGAGGCCGGGGCCCAGGTGGGGCCCTTCGCCCACCTGCGGCCCGGGGCCGTGGTGGGGCCCGAGGCCCGGGTGGGGAACTTCGTCGAGATGAAAAAGGCCGTGCTGGGCCGGGGCGCCAAGGCGAACCACCTCACCTACCTGGGCGACGCCACCGTGGGCGAGGCCGCGAACATCGGGGCCGGCACCATCACCTGCAACTACGACGGCGTGAACAAGCACCCAACCGTGATCGGCGCCCGGGCCTTCATCGGGTCGAACACGAGCCTCGTGGCCCCCGTGACCGTGGGCGACGGCGCCGTGGTGGGGGCCGGGTCCACCATCACGAAAGACGTGCCCCCGGGCGCCCTCGGCGTGGCCCGGGGCAAGCAGCGAAACGTGGAGAACTGGTCATCGCGGCCCAAACCCAAACCCGGGGGCGAGGGCGGCTGACCGGCCCTCCGGGCGGGCGAACCGTCCCAGCGTCCCAACGTCCGCGCGTCCTAACGTCCCAACGTCCCAACGGAGTCTCCCCATGTGCGGCATCGTCGGGTACATCGGTCCCCAGCCCGCCACCCCCATCCTCGTCGAGGGCCTCAAACGCCTCGAGTACCGGGGCTACGACTCGGCCGGGGTGGCCGTGGTGGAACGCGGCGAAATCCGGGTCGTGCGAAGCGTGGGCAAGCTCGCGGCCCTGGAGGAGAAGCTCCGGGGCGTGGAGCTCACCGGCACCCTGGGCGTGGGCCACACCCGGTGGGCCACCCACGGCCGGCCCAGCGAGGAGAACGCCCACCCCCACGCGGCCGGCGAGGTCGTGGTGGTCCACAACGGCATCATCGAAAACTACCTGGAACTCCGGGGGGAGCTCGCTGCCGCGGGCCACACCTTCTTGAGCGAGACCGACACCGAGGTGATCCCCCACCTGATCCAGCGGTTCCTGAAGCAGGGGGCCGGCCTCGAGGAGGCCCTGCGCCAGACCATCGCCCGGCTCGAGGGCTCCTACGCCGTGGCCGTGGTGAGCATCAAAGAGCCCGACCGGCTCCTGGCGGCCCGCAAGGCGAGCCCGCTCGTCGTGGGCCTCGGGGACGGCGAGACCTTCGTGGCGAGCGACATCCCGGCCGTCTTGGGCCACACCCGCCGGTTCGTGTTCCTCGAGGACGGGGATCTGGCCGTGTGCACCCGGGACGGGGTGCGGATCACCCGGCCCGACGGCGCGGCCGTGGACCGGGAGGTCCACGTGGTCCAGTGGACCCCGGCCATGGCCGAGAAGGGCGGGTACAAGCACTTCATGCAAAAGGAGATCTTCGAGCAGCCCCGGGCCCTGGCCGACACCCTGTCGGGCCGCCTGGGGGCCGGCAAGGCCGCCGTCCACCTCGACGGCGGGCCCCAGGCCGACGAGATCGCCCGGCGGATCGGCCGGCTCCACATCGTGGCCTGCGGCACCAGCTATCACGCCGGGCTCGTGGGGAAGTACTGGATCGAGCAGATCGCCCGGGTGCCGGTGGAGGTGAGCCTGGGGAGCGAGTTCCGGTACCAGGACCCGATCCTGGGGCCCGAAACCGGCCTGCTCCTCATCAGCCAGTCGGGGGAGACCGCCGACACCCTGGCGGCCCTGGCCGAGGGCCGGGAGAAGGGCGCCCCCATCCTCTCCATCTGCAACGTGGTGGGCTCGAGCATCCCCCGGGCGTCCGACGCCGTCCTCTACACCCACGCCGGGCCCGAGATCGGGGTGGCCTCCACCAAGGCCTTCACCACGCAGCTCGCCACCCTCTACCTCCTGGCCCTCCACATGGGCGCGGCCCGGGGCCGGCTCACCCCCGAGGACCTGGCCGAGCGGATCGAGGCCCTGCGGGCCGTCCCCGGGGCCGTGGAGCGGGCCCTCGAGGCCGACCCCGCCATCGAGGCCGTGGCCCGGTCCATCATGGACGCCCGGAGCGCGCTCTACCTGGGCCGGGGGCTCCAGTACCCCATCGCCCTCGAAGGGGCCCTGAAGCTAAAGGAGATCAGCTACATCCACGCCGAGGGCTACGCCGCCGGCGAGATGAAGCACGGCCCCATCGCCCTGGTGGACGAGGAGCTC
>NZ_BAAHFQ010000035.1:0-27109 GCF_054681715.1 Deferrisoma sp. | reverse complement strand
GGCCTGGCCGAACACCGCCAGATCCGAGGCGATCGCCAGATCGCAGGCCATGCCGATCTCCTGGCCCCCGGCCACCCGCATGCCGTTCACCCGGCAGATCACGGGCTTTTTGCAGTCGAGGATGGAGTCGACCATGAGGTTAAACAGATCCATGTACTCGCCGTACTCGTTGGGGCGGCGGGAGTAGTACTGGGAGTACTCCACGGTGTTCCCGCCGGTGCAGAAGGCCTTGTCGCCGGCGCCGGTGAACACCACGGCCACAACCGAGCGGTCGCCCGAGGCGGCCTTGAAGCCGGCGATCACGCCCTTGACCATCTCGGTGGTGTAGGAGTTGTACTGCTTGGGGTTGTTGAGCGTGATCCAGGCCACATAGAGGTCGGGCACCACGTTGCCGTCGGGGTCCACGAGGGGCTTTTTCTCGTACACGGTGCACGGGGGTTCCGTGCCCCAGTACTCGCCCTTGAACAGCCGGTGGTCCTTGAGTTCGTTGTCGCGGGGCAGCCAGTCGAGACTCATACGGTTCCTCCTTTTGATGCGGTCTACGGTCTACAGTCTACAGTCTACGGTCTGCGGTCGGGAGGTGAGGTGCCGGGCGCACCTAGGGGGTTCCCGGTGTTCCCCGCTTCCCAGCCTCCCAGCTTCCTAGCCTCCTAGCTTTCCAGCCTTCCAGCCTAAAAATCCGGCTCCAGGATCACCCGTTTTTCCAGCTTGCCGTGGTGGGCGGCCTCGAACACCTCCTGGATCTGGCTCATGGGCCGGGTCTCGATGAACGGCTCCACCTGGATCTTGCCCTCCTGCACCAGCTTGAGCACGCTCGGGTAATGCTTGGGCGGGCAGCCCCAGGTGCCCACGATCTCGGCGTCGAAGGCCATGAGCCGCGAGAGCATGTACTCCACCTTGGCCGGGGTGTAGCCCACCACCACCATCCGGCCCACGAACGAAAGGAGCGAGAGCCCCAGCTCCTGGCCCGGCTTGGTGCCGGAGACCTCGAAGATCTTCCAGCCCCAGTTGTGGGGCAGGCCGTTTTGCTTGGCAATCTGCTTAAACTCGGCCGCCACGTCCTTGGGCCCCTTGTCCCGGGGGTTGATGGTGGCGTCGGCCCCGTACTGGCGGGCCTTCGCGAGCTTCGCGTCGTCGATGTCCACCCCGATCACGAACGCGGCGCCGAAGGCCTTGGCCATCTGGGTCATGTAGATGCCCACGCCCCCGCCGCACCCGATCACGATGACCCGGTCGCCGGGCTTGAGGTCGCCCCGCACCGCGGCCTGGTAGGGGGTGGTCACGGCGTCGGCGATCACCGAGTAGTGCGACAGCGGCTTGTCCCGCTTGTCGATCACGCACAGGTCCCGGTAGGGAACGGGGATGTGGCTCGCGTACCCGCCGTAGATGCCCAGGCTGTTGCCGGGCATCTTCTGGGCCAGGCACCGGTTTTCCCGGCCGCTCTTGCAGATGTCGCACTCGCCGCAGGGCATGACCGCGGGGATCAGGACCTCCTTGCCCACCCAGTCCGAGGGCCCGGCCACCACCGTGCCCGCGATCTCGTGGCCCAGCACGAGCGGCGGCGGGTTCACGGTGGGCACGCCCAGGTAGAAGTACGAGAGGTCGGTGTGGCACACCCCGCAGCCGGCCACCTCCACCAGCACCTCCCCCTCGCCCAGTTCGGGCACCGGGAGCTCCACCCTCTCCAGCACGCCGGGTTCCCCGGTCTTGGGGTCCGAGGGCTTGGTCATCTGCCAGGCCAGGATCTTGTCGGGAACGCTCATGGCTCTCCTCCTTCAAGGAATGGGGTTCACGAACCGGACGGCGCATCCCCCCCGCCCTCCAGGTGGCGGAGGAACGCCTCCACGGTTTCCACCCGGAACAGGGGCCACAGGGGGCTCTTGCGGTAGAGCGAAAGACAGGCCTCGTGGACCTCGGGTTTGTGGGCGGCCGTGGCGTCCTCGAGGATCACGGCCCGAAAGTCGTGGGCCAGGGCGTCGAGCGCCGTGGCGAGCACGCAATAGGGGGTCGTGATCCCGGCCACGGCCACGGTGTTCACCCCGAGGAGCCGCAGGGTTTGGTCCAGGTCGGTCTTGTAGAAGGCGCTGAACCGCCGCTTGGGGAGGTGGATGTCTCCCGGCGCCGGCTCCAGCTCGGGCACCACCTCGGCCCCCGGGGTGCCCCGGATCGCGTGGGGCCTCATCCGGCCCCCGAACAGGAAATCGCCGGGCAGGAACGAGTCGTTGGCGTAGATCACCGGGAATCCCCGCCGCCGGAGCTCCCCGGCGGCGCGCCGGATGGCGGGCACGATCGCCATGCCCTCCCGCTCGATGGCGGTGTGCTCCCCGGACTTCAGGTTGTCCACCAGCATGTCCACCACCACCAGGGCCGGGGTCACGGGGTCTCCTCCAATCCGAGGATCCGGGCGGCGTTCCCGCCCAGGATCGCCTCCTTGGCCGCCTCCGAAAGGGGCAGTTGCCGGATCGCCTCCACGTTGGCACGGATGCCGGGATTTCCCGGCCAGTCGGAGCCGAACACCACCTTGCGGTGGATCCGCTCGAGCCCCGGGAAGTAGCTGAGGAGCTTCTGGGGCGGGAGCCCCGAGATCTCCAGATAGAGGTTCGGGTGGAGCCCCGCCAGGAACTCGGCCCGGTCGTACCAGAACCCGCGGCCCCCGTGGACCATGAGGAGCGTGAGCTCCGGGAAATCCACGGCCACCTCGTCCAGATGCAGGGGGTCGCCGTATTTCAGCTTGGCGCCCCGGAACACGCTGGAGCCGGTGTGGACCATCACGGGCCAGCCGAGCTCCTGGCACGCGCCGTAGAGCGGGTAGAGCTCCCGGGCGTTGGGGTAGAAGTGCTGGTACGTCGGGTAGAGCTTGAGCCCACGGAACCCGAGGTCCGCCAGCCGGCGGACCTCCCGGTCGAGCCGCCGGGTCACCCAGGGGTTCACGTTGGCGAACAGGATGAGACGGCGGCACCCGCCGAACCGCTCGAGCACGTACTCGTTGGTGGTGACCCCGGTGACCCCGGGGCTCACCTCCGGCAGCCCCACGGCGTAGTCCACGCCCTCGGCGGCCAGGTACCGGTCGAACCGCTCCGGTGCGAGCAGGGCGTCCCAGTCGCCCCGCTCGCACCAGAAGCTGTCGCAGAACGCCCGGGCGGGCGGCTCCAGGTGCTCCCGGGCCGCCAAGTGCACGTGGAAATCGATGACCATGGCCGGGCCGGGAGATCCCCAGGGGAGCGGTTACCGGTGCTTCCACTCGGGCCGGCGCTTCTCCAGGAACGCCTGGAGCCCCTCCTTCGCGTCCTCGGTAGTCATGAGGTCGTGGAGGTAGACGTGCTCCACCTTGGAGAGCGCGTCGGCAAACGGAAGCCCCTTGGCCGTACGGATCGCCTTCTTGGTGGCCCGGAGCACGGGCCCCGAAAGCGTCGTGAACACCCGCAGGAATTTCCCAAACTCCTCGTCGAAGGACTCCAGGGGCACCACCTTGTTCACGAGCCCCAGGGCGAGGGCCTCCTGGGCCCGGACGGTCTCTCCGCCCACGATGAGCTCAAAGGCCCGCTTTTCAGGGATGAGCCGCGGAAGCACCACGGCCGCGAGGGGCGGGAACACCCCCACCTTGACCTCGGGCTGGCCGATCTTGAGGTTCTCGGCCGCCACGATCATGTCGCAGAAGATCGCAAGCTCGCATCCGCCCCCCAGGGCGGCGCCCTTCACGGCCGCCACCGTCGGGATCTCGAGGGCGTCGAGGTGGTGGAAGATCTCGTGGAACACCTCGATCATCTTCTCCACCTTGTCGGGGGTGTGGTCGGCCACGTCCACCCCGGCGGAGAACGCCTTGTCCCCCTCGGCCGTGACCACGAGGGCCCGCACCTCGAGCTCCCGGGCCTTCACCTTCGCCAGGGCGTCGTTGAGCTCCTCCATGGTGGGGATGTCGAGCACGTTGTACGGCGGCCGATTGATCGAGACCCACGCGGCCCCGTCGGCGTCCCAGGTCTTGATGAACTTGTAGTCACTCATGGTCTTCCTCCCGTGCAGGGGCTGGCGGCGAAGCGCCGAGAAGGCCTTTGCTTTCCAGCCTCCCAGCGTTCCAGCCTAAATGTACTGTCCCCCGTCCACCTTGATCACTTCGCCGGTGATGTGGCGGCCGCATTCTGAGGCGAGGAACGCCACGAGCCAGGCCACGTCCTCGGGCTTGCCGGCCCGCTTCACCGCGGACTCGTTGATCGCGGCCTCCCGGAACTCGGGAGGCATGCTCTCGCCCATCTCGGTCAGGATGAACCCGGGGGCCACCGAGTTGCAGGTCACGCCGTATTTCCCGAGGTCTTTGGCCGCGGCCTTGGTGAGGCCGATCACCCCGGCCTTGGCCGCCGAGTAGTTGGTCTGGCCGAACTTGCCCCGGAGGCCGTTGATCGAGGTGATCGAGACGAAGCGCCCGTATTTCTGCTCCCGGAAGATCGGGGCGGCGGCCCGCAGGTAGTTCCAGGTGCCCTTGAGGTCCACGTCGATGACCCGGTCGAACTGCTCCTCGGTCATCTTCCAGAGCACCCCGTCCCAGTTCATGCCGGCGTTGGTGATCAGGATGTGAAGCCCGCCGAGCTCGGCCACCACCTTGTCCACCATGGCTTGGGCGTCGGCGAAGCTGGCCACGTCGGCCTGCACGGCGAGCCCGCGTCGGCCCATGGCCTCGAGCTCCCGGACCATCTTCTCCGCCTCTTCGGCGCTCTTTCGGTAGTTCAGGGCCACGTCGGCCCCGCAGCGCCCCAGTTGGCGCACGATCTCGGCCCCGATGCCCCGGGTGCCGCCGGTGACGATCGCCACCTTTCCGGTCAGGTCCACCATCGCAGCGTCCTCCTTTCCCCCTCGGAATTACGATTCCCGACGAATGATCATGGCCATCGTGGAGCCCCCGCCGCCGCAGATGCCGGCCACGCCGAGCTCCTTGTCGAGGCGCTGGAGCGCGTAGTAGAGCGTCACCAGGATCCGGGCCCCCGAGCACCCGGTGGGGTGGCCCAGGGCGATGGCGCCGCCGTGCACGTTGAGTTTGGACCGGTCCCAGTTGAGCATGCGCTCGTTGGCGATCACCTGGGCGGCGAAGGCCTCGTTCACCTCGATGAGGTCCATGTCGTCCAGGGTCATGCCGGCCCGCTCCAGGGCCCGGGGGATCGCCACGCCCGGCCCCTCGCCCATGTACCGGCCGTCCACCGCGGTCTGGGTGTACTCCACCACGGAGAAGAGCGGCTGGAGGCCCTTCTCCTGGGCCTTCTCCCGGGTCATGGCCACCAGGAACGCGGCCCCGTCGGTGAGGCCACAGGAGTTTCCGGCCGTGACCGAACCGTCCTTCTTGAAGGCCGGCGGGAGTTTGGCCATCTGCTCCACGCTGACCTCGTAGCGGATGGACTCGTCCTTGTCGAACACGATGTCCGGGTTCTTGCGGTCCCCCGGCACCGTGACGGGGACGATCTCCTCGTCGAACCATCCGTTCTTCTGGGCCTCGGCGGCCTTCCGGTGGCTGTCGGCCGCGAACTCGTCCATCTCCCGGCGGCTGATGCCGTACTTCTCCACCAGGTTCTCCGCCGTGAGCCCCATGGAGAGGTCGGCGATGGGGTCGTGGGAGTCGGTCCAGCCGTCCTCGATGGTCACCGGGCCCATCCGAAACCCCTTCCACCGGTACCCCTTGATGAGGTGGGGGATCGTGGACATGCTCTCCATGCCGCCGCAGAGCACGATGTCGGCCTGGCCCACCTGGATGAGCTGGGTGGCGAGGCTCACCGCCTTCATGCCGGCGGGGCACGCCTTGTTGATGGTGACCCCCGGTACGTGCTGGCCCACCCCGCCCTTGAGGGCCGCCGTGCGGGCCGGGTTCACGTGGTTTCCGGCCTGGCGGCACGACCCGATGATGGCGTCGTCCACCTCGTCGCCCGAAACGTTGGCCCGTCGGAGCGCCTCCCGGATCGGAAACGCGGCCAGGTCGTACACCTTCATGTCCTTGAGGGTGCCGCCGAACCGGCCCATGGGGGTCCGCACGGCGCTCACGAACACGATGTCGCTCAGCTTTCGCATGGTCTCTTCCTCCCTTCGGGGGCACCACGGGGTGCCGGGTGAACGATCGGTCGTCCGGCGAAAAGGCCCGCGGGGAGCCCAGGGCTCCGTCCGCGGGCCGGGATCATGCGGTGGCCTTCTCCTTGGCCTGGATCGGGATGGGCTCGGAGGGAAGGTCAGGGGGCGGCGGGTCGCCCACCACCTTCTCCACGGCACCGAACCGGGGCGGGCAGGCCTCGAGGCAGGTGCCGCACTTGATGCACACCTCCTGGTCGATCACATGCACCAGGCCCTTCCCGCCCGCGATCGCATCCACGGGGCAGCGCCGGGCGCAGGTCATGCAGGCCCGGCACTTCTCGGGGTTGATGTAGTAGGTGGGGGCCTCGGCCAGGAGTCGCTCCACCTCCTCCAGAGAAAAGAGCCGCTCCACTGCCGCTTTGTCTTTGATTTTCTGGGTGAGTTTGTCCCGCGCCGCGAGCTTGAGGTACGGCACGAGCTTGGCGACCCGGGCGATCCTCTCCCTCACCTCGGCCGGGTCCAGGCCTTCACCCTCGCCCAGGGGGCCCAGGGCGCGGATCTCCCGGCTAAACTGGTTCATGAGCTCGGCGAACCGGGTGCCCTCGCCCGACGAGAGCTCCTCGAACCGCACCCGGGACGGGTTCACCCCCACGTGCTCCAGCACCCGCTTGGTGAGCTCCACCATGTTCAGGGCGTAGAAGTTGCCGTGGGTGATGTAGTGGCACTCGCCCAGGTAGCACCCGCCGATGAACACGCCGTCCACCCCGTTTCGGAACGCCCGGAGCACGAACGACATGTCCACCCGGCCCGAGCACATGACCCGGATGAGCTTAATATCGGTGGCGTATTGGAGACGGGACACGCCCGCCAGGTCCGCAGACCCGTACGCGCACCAGTTGCAGACGAAACCGATCAGCTTGGGCTTGAACTGCATGGGAGTTCCTCCGGTTGTCACGGGGCGGGGGGCCCCCGCCGGCTACGCCACCTTGGGCAGCGTCTCCTCTTTCTCTTCTTTTTCTTCTTCGGTCAGGGCGTCGATCTGGGCCACGAGGGCCTCGTCCCGGTAGTGCTTGAGGGAGATCGCCCCGGTGGGGCACACGGCGTTGCAGAGCCCGTCGCCCTTGCACAGCACCGGGTTGACCACGGCCTTTCGGCCCTGGCGGGTGGTGCGCAGATCAATGGCGCCGTAGGCGCAGACCTCGGCGCACTGCCCGCAGCCGATGCAGCTCTTCTCGTCCACGTCGCACACCGAGCCCGAGGCCACCACGGTGTCGTTGGCCAGGAGCACGGCGACCCTTCCGGCCGCGCCGTAGGCCTGGTTGACCACCTCGGGGATGTGCTTGGGGTAGTGGGCCATGCCGCACAGGTAGACCCCCTCGGCCCCGAAATCCACGGGCCGGAGTTTCACGTGGGCCTCCTGGAAGAATTTGTCCGGGCTCAGGTTCGCCTTGAACTGCTTGGCGATGTGCCCCCGGTCCGAGGCCGGCACCACCCCGGCCGCGAGCGCCAACACGTCGGCGTCGATCACGAGTTCGGTCTCGAGGATCGGGTCGGGCACCACCACCCGGATCCGCTCGGATCCGTCCTGGGACACCTTCTCCACCCGGGGCGGGTTCTCCGGCTCGTACCGGATGAACTTGACCCCCTTCATCGAGGCCTCCCGGTACCGGTCCTCCCGGAACCCGTAGGTGCGCATGTCGCGAAACAGGATGTAGACGTCCGCCTCCGGGTTTTGCTCCTTGATCCGGAGCGCGTTTTTCACCGACTGGCTGCAGCACACCCGGGCGCAGTAATTGCGCTCGGGGGTTCGGCAACCCACGCACTGGATCATCACGAAGATTTCCGCAGCCGTGAACCGCTCGTCCCCGGAGGCCAGGCGTTCCTCGAGCTCGAGGTTCGTGACGACCCGGTCCGACTCGTCGTAGAGGTACTCCGAGGGTTTGTACTCCTCGGCCCCGATGGCCACCACGGCCACGCCGTGGAGCACCTCTTCCACCCGGCCGTCGGCGGTCCGGATGCGGGTCACGAAGTTCCCCACGTACCCGGACGACTCCTCCACCTGGGCCCCGGTGTAGACCCGGATGCCCGGGTGGCGGAGCACCTTGGCCACGAGGTCGCGCAGGTAGGCCTGGACGTCGAGGCCCTCCAGGGTGGTCGTGAGCCGGCGGGCCATGCCGCCCAGTTCGGGCTCCTTCTCCACCAGGTGCACCGGGAACCCCTGGTTCGCGATGCTCAGGGCTGCCGTCATGCCGGCGATGCCACCGCCGATCACCAGCGCGGTCTTGTTGACCGGGAGCTCGAACTCCTCCAGGGGTTCCAGCCGGGCGGCCCGGGCCACCGACATCCGGATGAGGTCGAAGGCCTTTCGGGTGGCCTCCTCCTTCTCCCGGGAATGGACCCAGGAGCAGTGCTCCCGGATGTTCGCGAACTCGAAATAGTACTGGTTGATTCCGGCCTCCCGCAGGGTGTCCCGGAACAGGGGCTCGTGGGTGCGGGGGGTGCAGGCCGCCACCACCACCCGGTTCAGGTTGTGCTCCTGGATCGACTGGGCCAGGCGCTGGGCCGCATCGGTGGAGCAGATGAAGATGCTCTCCTCGGCGTGGACCACGTTGGGAAGCGTCTTGGCGTACTCCACGGCCGACGGGATGTCCACCACCCGGCCGATGTTCGCCCCGCAGTGGCACACGTACACCCCGATCCGGGGCTCCTCCCCCGAGACGTCCCGTTCCAGGGGATAGACCCGCTCCTTGACGAGCCGGCCCCTTCGCTTCGCCAGGAGTTCCCCGCACTGGCTCCCCGCGCCGCTCGCGCTCACCACGGCCTCGGGGATGTCCAGGGGGCCCTGGAACGCCCCGCTCACGAAGACCCCCGGTCGGCGGGTCCGCATGGGGTTGGCGGGGTCGACCCTGTGGAAGCCGTGGGAGTTGAGTTCGATTCCCAGGGTCTGGGCCAGGCGGTCCGCGTCCTTCGGCGGGGTGAGGCCCACCGACAGGACGACCATATCGAACTCCTCCTCCTTCACGCCCTCGGGGGTGGTGTACCGGACCACCACGTTGTGGGTCTCGGGGTCCTCGCGCACGATCGAGGCGTAGCTGCGCACGAACCGAACGCCGGGCAGCGCCGCGGCCCTTTGGTAGAACCGCTCGAAGTCCTTCCCGTAGGCCCGAATGTCGTTGTGGAACACCACGCACTCGGCCTCGGCGTCGTGGTCCTTGGTGAGGATCACCTGCTTTTGCGTGTAGGTGCAGCACACCGCCGAGCAGTAGCTGCGGGCGCCCTCGGTCACCTGCCGCGAGCCCACGCAGTGGAGCCAGGCGATCTTGTGGGGATGGCGCCCGTCCGAGGGCCGGAGGATCTCACCCTCGTTGGGCCCGGTGGCGCACATGATCCGTTCGAAATCGAGGCTCGTGACCACGTTGGGGTACTCGCCGTAGTGGTACTCGGGTTTGATCCTCGGGTCATAAGGGGTGAACCCGGGCGCGAGGATGATGGCGCCGACCTTGATCTCCACCTTCTGGGGTTTCTGGTTGAAGTCGATCGCCCGCGCCTTACACACGTCCACGCAGATGCGGCATTTGCGTTCCTTGAGGTAGAGGCACGAGTCGTCGATGTAGGGCACGAGCGGGATCGCCTGGCCGAAATAGATGTGTACGGCCTTCGCCTGGGAGATCCCCTGGTTGAACTCGTCCGGGTACTCCACCGGGCAGTACTCGGTGCACACCCCGCACCCCGTGCACCGGTCTTCGCGGACGTAGCGCGGCTTTTTGACCAGGGTGACCGTGAAGTCCCCGGCCTCCCCCTCCACCTCGGCCACCTCGGCGTAGGTGATGATCTCGATGTTGGGGTGCCGGTGGCACTCCACGAACTTCGGCGACTCGATGCACATGGAGCAGTCGTTCGTGGGAAAGGTCTTGTCGAGCTGCGCCATGTGGCCGCCGATGGCCGGGGCCTTGTCCACCAGGTACACCTTGAACCCGGCCGTGGCGAGGTCCAGGGCCCCCTGGATCCCGCTGATCCCCCCGCCGACGATCATCACGTCGCCGAACTCCCGGTTGCCCAGGAGATTCTGGATCTGCTGGATGCGTTCCAACGCGTTTGTGCTCACGGTGTCCCTCCTCAAAGTCGGCCAACCCGGGCCGGCGGGCGCGCCCGGGGCCGTGGCGTGCCGGGCCCGTCTTTCGCCCGGGGCCGGTGCGGTTACGCCAGCGTCTCGGCGAGGACCTCGGTCAGGTCTTTCACCTCGAGCGACGCGTCGTCCCCCAGCCCGAGGCGGCTGTCCTCGAAGTTGGCGATGCAGTACGGGCAGGCGGTCACGAGCACCTCGGCCCCCACGTCCAGGGCCTGGCGCACCCGGAGCTCGGAGAACCGCTCCGCCTTCGGCGTGTCCATCCAGATCCGGCCGCCGCCCCCCCCGCAGCACAGGCTGTCGACCCGGGTGTCGGCCATCTCCACGAGCTCGGCGCCGGCCGCCTCGGCCAGGAGCTGCCGCGGCGCGTCGTACACCCCGTTGTGCCGTCCCAGATAGCACGGGTCGTGGTAGGTGACCCGGCGGCCGTACCCGCCGGAAAGGTCGAGCCGCCCCTGCCGGACAAGTTCCAGCAGGAACTCGCTGATGTGCATCACCTCGAACCGCACCATGAACTCGGGGTACTCGTTCTTGAAGGTGTGGTAGCAGTGGGGGGAGTTCACGACGACGCGCTTCACCCCCCGGTCGATGAACGCCTTGATGTTCTCGCGGGCCAGTTTCCGGAACACCTCCTCGTCGCCCGCCTTGCGGATGCTCTCCCCGCAGCAGCTCTCGGCCTCCCCGAGGATGCCGAACGACACCCTGGCCCGCTGAAGGAGCTTCGCCGTGGCCGCGGCCACCCGGCAGAGCCTCTTGTCGTAGGAGTAATAGCACCCCGTGAAGTAGAGGACCTCCATGCCCTCCTCGAACAGCGGCACCCCCGCCTCCTTCGCCCAGGCGCCGCGTTCCTCCCTCGGTTCGCCGAAGGGGTTGCCGGTGGTGCTCAGGTTCCCGCTGACGCCCCGCACGGGGCGCACGTTGGCCGGGAACACCCCGTATTCGGTGGCGATCTTGCGCAGCACCACCCCGGAGTGGATCTGCCGCACGTCCCGCGGGCACCGCTGGGGGCAGCGGCCGCAGGTGGTGCACCGCCAGATTTCCTCGTTCTCGATCTCGGTCATCCCGAAGGCGGCCTGGCGCACGATCTTTCGCATGCTGAACCGCCGGACCCGGTTCCAGGGGCACACCACGTCGCACATGCCGCACTGGAAGCAGTACTGGAACGGTTCGCCCCCTTCGGAGCGGATGAGATCGCGAATTTCCTTGTAGTCGGCTACGTTTTCCATGGTTTCGTCCTTCGGCCGCGGCGTGGTGGCACGCCCTTGGCCCGCTTTCGGTGGCGGACGGGTCGCCTAATCGCCCTTTTGGGAGAGCCGGGCCACGGCGTCCAACAGCTTGTCGAGCCCGTATTCGCTGGCCAGCGCCTCGACCCCCACGTCCAGTTCGTCAGGAGCGCCCTCGGGTACCTCCACCTCCTCCTCGCGCTCCTCGTACACGAGCGCGTCCACCCGGCACACCGCCACGCACACGGGCTCCTCCAGGGGAGGCGTGGTCTCGCACATGTCGCATTTCAGGGGCAGCCGGGAGTCCGGCTCGTAAAAGTAGTCGCGCGACGGGCAGATATTCCCGCAGAACGCGCATTCCGGGTACTCCTTGCCCTGGAGCACGTAGGCGTGGCGTCCGGCGCACTCGGCCGGGGTGTAGGCCACGGACCGGATGGGGAAGTAGATGTCGTTGATCTCGTCGAACACCACGCGGATCCGTGACCGGGCCGGGTTCCCGCTGGAATACCGGGGCTTGGCGTGGAACGCGGAGCACGCCAGCTCGCAGGCCCGGCAGCCGATGCATTTATCCGGGTTCACCCTGATCGTCTTGATGATCCGTTTTTCCTTCATGGCCGACTCCGAGCGAGGCTGGAACGCTAGGAAGCGAGAAGGCTAGGCAGCCCACCTCCCGTTCTGCCTCCTGACATCTTGTTGGTTAGACCTCCCTGGCGATTCCAGAGCTCCCGGGGCCGCGGGAGCGGGACACGGGGGCAGAATCCCCGACCCCGGATCAGACCGTGATGTCCTGGAACACCGGCTCCCGGTCGTTCTCCGACAGGATCCCCCGGCGCACGAGGTCCTCGGCCACGTCGGCCAGGCCCAGCTTCTCCAGGGTGCCGATCGTCGGGATGCCGTCCTGGGTCCAGCCCTTGAACGTGTAGTAGTCGCTCAGGACCTTCTGCTCCTTCTCCGGGTCCCGGATCTGCCAGTGGTCCTCCGGCGGCCGCTCGTCCTTGCGCCGCAAGCCCCGGCGCACGTTGATCGCCCGGACCAGGTTGCGGTTCCGACGCCCCAGGTTCCACAGCTCGTGGGGCGTCAGGTCGATCCCGGCCGCCGCCCGGATGAACGTGGGCAGGTTGAAGATGTGATACGGCGGCTGGCCCCCGAACTGGCCGCGGAACGACGACAGAAACGCGCACATCCCGATCGCGTCGTCGATGTAGTGCATCGTCTCGTTCCAGTCGCAGATGTGGACCGCGGCCTCCAGTGGCAGGTGGGTGCGGGGCTCCCACTGCAGGTACCACCTCTTGAACCGCTCCGGCGCCGCCTCCCAACGCTTCACGAACTCCTCCCGCTCCTTCTTGTCGGCGATCGGCACCTGGGGGAACGACCCCTCGATCTGGGTGATGTTCATCTTCTCGCCGGTCGCGTACATCAAGAAGTACGGGAAGTTGATCATCTTGAGCTTGATGGGGACCTGCTCGAACTTCTTCATCGTGTTGTGGTCGAACTTCTCGGCGCCCCGGCCGATCTGCCGGGCGGCGTGGTACACGCCGTTGGCGAGCGCGTCGCCCACGCCTTCGCGCCGCACGATCTTCTCCACCAGGTAGAAGAACCGCTCCCCGTTGTCCTCGGGGAACCCGGGCAGGTCCTCGTCGGTCAGGATGCCGTTGTCGTAGAGCTCCACGGCGAAGGCGAGCACCTGGGGCGTCGAGAACCCGTCGAGCCCGTAATCCTGGGTGACCCCGAGGATGTCGTAGTTGAAGTCGATCTCCTTGTACGCCGCCATGGCGTAGGTGAGCTTGCTGTAGCACTTCTGGAAGTAGGTCTGGCGGCCCGGCACCTTGATGGCTTGGTGGCAGTCCTTGGGGCAGTTGTAGCACCCGGTCCACCGTAGCCGGACGCTCTCGGAGATCTTCTTCCAGCGCTCCTCGCGTTCCTTGTTCCAGTACCCCTTGATCCGCTCCCGGGCGTTGCCCCAGGCGAAGTTGTTGACGTGGAACTCCTCGTCGTCCTCGTGGGCCATGATGTCGCCCGTGTAGGGGTTGTCACCGATGGCCTTGAACATGTCGATGGACAGCTTGAAGAGCTCCTCCGGGTGGGCGAGCTGGATGTCCTTGGTGCCCCGCACCGCGATGGCCTTGAGCTTCTTGGCGCCCATGACCGCCCCCACGCCGCGCGAAGCGCTGCCGCTCGCCGACTCGATGGTGGCCATGTAGACCCGGTTTTCGCCCGCCAGGCCGATGGCGGCCACCTGGGCCTCGGGCTGCCCGAGTTCCTCGCGGATCATCTTCGTGACGGTCTGGGGTCCCTTCCCCAGGAGGTGCCGGGCGTCGCGAAGTTCCACCTTGTCGTTGTGGATCCACAGGTACACCCAGTCCGGCGACTCGCCCGTGAACACGATCTGGTCGTAGCCCGCGTGCTTGAGTTCGGGCCCGAAGAACGCCCCGAAGATGGAATGGGCGTAGAGTCCGGTTTGGGGCGAGATCGTGTTCACCATGGTGCGGTTCGCCCCCGGAACCGGCGTTCCCACCAGCAGTCCGGCCGTGAAGATGAGGAGGTTCTCGGGGTCGAAGGGCTGCACCTCGGGCCCCACGCGGTCCCAGAGGATCTTCGCGGCGGTGCCCTGACCGCCCAAAAACATCTCGGTCCATTTCGGGTCGGTAGGCACCTTGGCGATGCTGCCCGTTGTCAGATCCACCTCCAACCGAAACCCGGTCTCGGCGTACCTCATGGCTCGTTCCCTCTCCGGTGTGTCGGTATCCGCCAAAGGCCGATTCTGTCGGATCGCCCGTTCCGGCACTCCGCCCGTGACGCCTGAGATAGCAAGGGGCGTGCCATTGGCCCGGTAAGGGAAAGCCCCTTGGGAATGTGGGTGTGGGGCCCCCTGCCCGGCGGGATGACGTATGGATCGGTGAAACTTAACCGAATTCGGGGTGAACTCTGATCGAGCCCGGCCCCGCGAGAACCAAAAAAGGCGCCGCGTCGCGGCGCCTTTCCCGGCGGCGGGGCGGCCCAAGGGCCCCTTAGATCTGCCGCTCCAGATTGATCGTGCGCGACGGCGCGAACCCGTTGGCGCTGAAGAACCGGATCAGGCGGGAGTCGTCCCAGTTCACCAGGGTGTTGATTCGTTCCACACCGAGCTTGCGTAGGTGCGCAATGAGTTCGTCGATGAGCTTCTGCCCTACCCCGAGGTTCTGGTAGTCAGGGTCCACCCCGATGGTGTCGAGGGTGGCCCCCTCTTGGGAGATGCCGTACTGGCCGATGTAGAGCTCGGCCATCACGAACCCGATCAGTTTTCCGTCCTCGGTTTCGGCCGCAAGCGACACGGGCACGTAGTCGGGCGAGCCGAAGAGTTTTTCGAATTTCGTTTCGTAATACTCGCGGCGGGGGGAGCCGAGAACCTTTTCGTCGATGGCTACGACCGCGTCCAAGTCCTTGGCCTCGAGGAACCGGATCCGGAAGGGCGTCTCGCTCATGGCCTCTCCTCTTTCGCGGGGGATCTCGTATCCACGGATGACCCAGTGTGCCCGTCGGGCACCCACTTGCAAGCCCCGGGCCCGGGGCCTCGCTTCAGCCCTGTGCCGGTGGCCGGTTCGGAACGATCCGCTCCGGGTGGGCGTACGCAAGAAACCCGGCGCCCTTGGCCCGGCCGATGAGGGTGATGCCCATGTCCCGGGCCCGAAGCACCGACTGGTGGGTCGGCACGCTGCGGGAGAGGACCACCGGGATCCCCGCCCGTCGGGCCTTGTGCAGCACCTCGGACGAGGTCCGCCCGGAGCTCAGGAGGAGGCACCGTGAGAGGTCGACCCCCCGGAATAGGGCGTCTCCGATGGCCTTGTCCACGGCGTTGTGGCGACCGACATCGTCGAACCACCGCTGTGGCAGCTCGCCTTCGAGACTCACGGCTCCGGTGTGGATGCCCCGGGAGCGGCGGTAATGGGGCGAGGCGCCCTGGAGGGCCCGGGCGAGATCGTCGATCCGGGACGCCGGGACCCGCAGGGGGGATTCCAACGGGCGGCGGCCGGCGAGTTCCGCCACGGTGGCGAACATGACGCCCTTTCCGCACCCCGAGGTGTAAACGCGCTTTCCCAGGAGTTCCACGTCGGGGGTCCGGGCGACCGTGCACTCCACCTTCCACCGGGTGGGATCCACGGATACATCGCGGAGTTCCCCAGGTCCGCGCACGACGCCGGCGGAAAACAGGAACCCGAGAACCAAGCTCGGGATCTCGGTCGGGGTGCACAGGAGGGTGGCGACCTCGACGCCGTTGGCCTCGATGGTCAGCGGTACCTCGGACGGCACGTGAACCGTCTCCTCGCGGGCGCCGGCGTCGGTGAACCGCACGGCTTCGAACTCCACCACCGCGCCGAGTTCTTCCTCTCGTTTCATCTCTCGTCCCGAAGCATCGCCGAGCCCCGAGCTAGGGCACCGGATATTCCAGGCTGAGGCGCTGGCTCGGCACGAACCCCATGTGGCCGAAGAACTTCAGGAGCCCGAAATCCTTCCAGTCCACCAGGGTGTAGATCCGCTCCACCCCGGCCGCCCGCATGTTGGACCGGAACTGATCGAACAGGGCGCCGCCGACCCCCCGGTCCTGAAACTCGGGGTCCACCCCGAGGGTGTCCACCACGGCGGAGTTCTCCGGGATCCCGAACTCCCCGAAAAACAGGGTGCCCATGAGGAACCCGACGACCCTCCCGTCGGCCTCGGCCACCAGCGAGGCGTTGATCTGGGCCTCCTTGAGCCCCGCCACCTCGAACCGGTGCCGGTAGTACTCGTCCCGGCGGTTGCCGGTGATCCTCTCGTCGATCGCGACGACGGCGTCGAGGTCCTCGCGCCGCATCACGCGCACCGTTACCTCCAGGCCCATGTCCGCTCCTTCCCGGTCGGTTGTTTGCCGGAACCAGAACCGGGCGCCCGTGGCCGCGCCTCGGCTGCCGCCCAAGGGCCCCAAGGGGGAGCCGGAGCCCCGTTACCCCCCGTTTCCGCGGCTTCCCGTCTGGGACTCAGGAGGACCGAGGCGCCCGGGTGAACACCGCCCGATAGTGCTCCGCGGCGCCCTCCGCCTCGAAACACGAGGAGCACCCGGTCTTCGCGGCCCGGCACACGGTGATCGCCGGCACGAGGCGCACTTCGAACCCCAGCGAGCGATAGGTCTCGACGATCTCGCTCAGACGAGGCTCGCACGCGATGCTCCGCCGGATCCAACCTTCGCTCTCCAGGCGGGAGACCTCGTGGTAGGCGGCCTCTTGGTTCGGCGTGCATTTTGGTTTCGTCATGGCGCTCCGACCGGCAAACCCGGCGCCGTTTGTCGCCGGCCTCAAAGGGCCCCCGTCACGCGGCGGCCGGGGCCTTCCCCCTGCTTTTCAGAAACAGGGCGTGGGCAAACAGGGCGGCGCCCAGGGCCCCCGCGATCTGCGTGTCGTAGGAAGAGGGGGTGGCCTTCACCCCGATGATCTCCTCGATCCGGCGCACCACCCCGATGTTCTTGGAGATTCCCCCCGTTACGAAGAAGTCCGGCTCCACGCCGACCCGCTGGAGCAGGGTGGCCACCCGCTCCGCCATGGCGCGGCAGTAGGCGGCGATCACCTTGTTCTTGCTCCACCCTTCTTTGAGCCGGGCCATGGCCTCGGTCTTGGCGAACACCACGCAGACGTTCGAGACGCCCGGGGGTTCCTGGTCGATGTCGAACGACCGCGGACCCAGTTCCTCGACGGGGACCTCCAGGAGGTCCGCGATCACCTCCATGCCCCGGCCGGTCCCTGCGGCGCACTTGTCGTTCATGAGGAAGTTCACCACCCGGCCCTCCTCGTCGATCCGGATGGCCTTGCAGTCCTGCCCGCCCATGTCCAGGATGGTGCGGATCGCGGGGCCGCCCATGTAGTGGGCGCCGCGGCCGTGGCAGGCGATCTCCGTGATGGCCTTGTTGGCGAAGGGCAGGTTCACCCGGCCGTACCCCGTGCTCACCACGTAGTGGATGTCATCCAGTTTGAGTCCCGTGGGGCCAAACACGGCCTCCAACGCCCTCTGGGCGGATTCGATCGACCCGCCGGTGGTTCGCACCGTGGAATAGGCGTACAGTTCGCCGTCGAGGCAGACCACCGCCTCGGAGCTGACGCTGCCCACGTCCACCCCGAGGGTCACGACCTCCGCCTGCTTCCAATGGGATTCGGGCGCCACCCACACGCCCTCGGACCAGCGCCAGTACTCGGGCCGATGTTCCATCTCTTGTCCTTTTTCCGCCGGGGTTCAGCCCGTCCGTTCGGCGGCAACAAGGGCGGCGCCCACCGCGTCCGCCAGTTCGGGAGCCTCCGGGATGAGGATCCGGTCCACCTCGAGCTTTTCCCTGAGGCACCGGACAAACCCGCGGTTTCTCGCGAGGCCGCCCAGGAGCACCACCTCGCCTTCGAGCTTGACGCGCCGGGCCGTGGCCGAAACCCGGGTGGCGATGGCGTCGTTGACCGCCTGGGCGATGTCCCGGCGGTCCACCCCCGAATGCATGAGCCCGACGACCTCGCTTTCGGCGAACACCGTGCACTGCGCGTTCATGGTGATCCGGGTGGTACTCTGGAGGCTCTTTTCGCCAAACTCCTCCAGCGTCATTCCCAGGGCCCGGGCCATCGACTCGGTGAAACTTCCGGAACCCGCCGCGCACTTCTCGTTGACCGCAGAGTCGAGCACCCGGCCCGCGCCGTCGGTTTTGACCGCCCGGCTCTCCTCGGCCCCCACCTCGATCACCGTGACCGCCCCCGGGAAGAAGAAGTTCGCGGCCCGCGCGGCGGCGGTGATGTCGGTCACCGTGGTGTGGGCCCCTTGCACCAGGCCGCGGCCGGCCCCGGTGGCCGTAATGTGGGCCACCCGCTCCGGGGGGACGGCGGCGGCTGAGAGGACGTGTCGGAGGAGGGCGGAGGCCTTGGAGGCCGGTTCGGCTCCGGCCGTGTCGAGGCCCGTGCCGATGATCTCCCCATCCCGCAGCACGGCGACCTTGATGGTGCGGCTGCCGATATCGATGCCCGCTGTAATCACGTTGCGCCTCCCGGAGGCTCGATCCATACCATGGCCGGCGGCACGGGATCTCCTCCCCGCCCCTCGCGCAACGCGGCCCCTCGGAGCCGCGGGCGCCCGCTCTCCGATCTCTTCAGGCAATCGCCGTGCCACGGGGGGCCACTCCCCGCCCGGGCGGGGATGGCATGCCGAGGGGGTTCCGCGTTAGGGGCGACCGGGCGGGGTTGGTGCACCAGGCCACCGGCGGCGGTTGGAAGGGCGACCCGGTTTGGGGGGGGCCGAGTCCCGGGACCCGATCCCTCTCCCCGGGGCTCGCCGCTGGGCGGCTGAACGGTGGAGGAGGCCGCGCGAGGGGGCCGCGTGCCGATGCAGCGTCGGGGGGCCCTCCGCGCCCGGCCACGATGAATGTCCACCGAGAAGGTGGTGAAAAATGAACGGGTTACGGGGTCTCAGTCGAAGATGTTCTTCCCGTAGAAGATCTCGGTGATCTCCCGCTCCAGGAGGCTTCGGATCATCGCCCGTTCCTCCTCGGGCCGCTCGGCTTCCGAGTCCCCGAAGAGGAACCGGTCCAGCTCGAGCTCCCGGAGCATCATCTTCGTATGGAACAGGTTCTCCTGGTAGATGTTGATGTCCACCGTGTGGTACTCGGCCAGGATCTCGGGATCGATGAACTCCTGGATCGACCGGATCTCGTGGTCGAGAAAGTGCTTCCTGCCGTTCACGTCCCGGGTGAACCCCCGAACCCGGTAGTCGATCACCACGACCTCGGACTCGAAGCTCCGGATCAGGTGGTTCAGGGCCCGCAAGGGAGAGATCTTTCCGCAGGTGCTGACGTCGATGTCCACCCGGAACGTGGAGATCCCGCTCGAGCCGTCCGATTCGGGGTAGGTGTGGGCCGCAAGGTGGCTCTTATCCAGATGGGCCACGTGGGCCTGGGACGCCGGCACCGTGACGGGTTCCTCGGCCACGAGCACGGTTACCGAGGCCCCCATCGGGTCGTAGTCCTGGCTGGCCAGGTTCAGGATGTTGGCCCCGATGATGTCGGCCACCTCGGTCAGGATGCGCGTCAGACGCTCCGAGTTGTACTCCTCGTCGATGTACTCCAGGTACTCCTGCCGAGCGTGGGGAGTGCGCGCATAGGAGATGTCGTAGATATTGAACGACAGGCTCTTGGTCAGGTTGTTGAACCCCTGAAGTTTGATGGGCCCGGCAGGTCGTTTCACACGTCGCCTCCGTCGGGGCCGCCGTTCTCGAGACGGCGGAGTTGGGCCTCGGAAAAGCCCAGGTAATGGCCGATTTCGTGCACCAGCGTGTCCCGGACGACCTCCTCCACCGAAAGGCCCCAGTCCCTGGCGTAGCGCTCGATGGGCCGCTGGAACAGGACGATCCGGTCGGGGAGGGTTCCGCTCAGGTCGTGGGTGCGTTCCGGGAGGGGCCATCCCTGGTAGAGGCCCAGGAGGCCCCACCGGTCCGGTATGCCCATCTCCTCCAGCGTCTGCGGGTCGGGCCAGTCCTCGACCCAAATGGCCACGTTGTCCAGGCGCGACAGGAGCGCCCTGGGCAGCGTCTCGAGTTGGGCCTCGGCGATCCGTTCGAAGCGTTTGCGGTCCATGGGTCTCCCGGAGAAACCGGGGAGTCTACGGGCCGATATGGAAGCGGTCAACGTTTTTTTGCCCGGCCTCGGGGGCTTCGGGCCCTTTCTGCGGAGCCTCAACTGGGCTACCATGGCGTCCGTTCGGAAGGGGCGGGCCGGGATCCCCTGGGGCGCCGATTTCAGCGGGCGCGCCGGACCATTGACACGCGCAAGCGCCGGGGCGCGCGCTGGCGGGCGGGGCAAGGGGCCCCCGTGTCGGAAATCGGACATCAGAGGACAGGGGTCGGTGCATCGCGGGGCTACGAAATCCTGTCGGCTGAATTCTGATTTCTGTTCCCCGGTACGGCCGCACCCGGTTCTCCACCAGCCCCCCCCCGCGGGTTTCCGTTGCAACGCCGGGGATCTGACAATCCTTTCGTTGGCCTTAGTAACTTCCGCGTCGGCCACACAGTGGGCCGCCGCCGTCTGGACCACGGGACCGAAGACCGCGAGACCGACGACCGTGGACCGAAGTGACTCGGAAGGAGGGACCGAAATGAAGCGCTGGATCGTGGGGGTCGCCAGTGCGGCCTTGTTGGGGCTAACGGTGGCTTGCGCACCGAAGGCGGTGATCCTGAATCCGGGCCCGGTGCCCATGCAGGCCGAACCCGGGTGGGCCGACACGGCGGCGGCCTGGTCCCTTTGGGTCCGAAGCGCGAAGGATGCGCGTCCGCCCGAAAAGGCGGGCCAGCGGGTGGGGGTGCTCTACACCCGGTTCGAGCAGAACCCGCAGGACGCCTTTCTGGAGACCAATCCCGCGGAGTACGTGGCTCAACAGTTGAGCCGTTATCTGCTTCACCGGGGGCTCGAGGCATCGTCCCAGGAGAAGGCGAGGCTCTTTGTGGACGTGGAGCTCCAGGAGTTCGCCCTGGAGGAGGTGCCCGGCGCGCTGTGGGACGAGGTGGGGGTGCGGGTGGCCTATACGGTGGCGTTCGTGGAGCCCAACGGGACCGTGCTCGGCAAGGTGAAGGTCGAGGCCCAGAACCGGATCAAGGTGCCGGGCAACACGGCGCGGCGGGCCGAGCAGGCGTTCCGCGAGGCACTGCTCGACACGTTCCGGGCCTTGGACCAGAGCGAGGAGTTCCGCAACGTGGTGGAACGGCTGGGCGGCTGATGGGTCCTGCGCCAGGGCCCTCTCGCCCTTGGCCGGGCCCAACCGGAGACCCATGACCCGAGATGGAGGGGGTCTCGAGCCCCGTTTCGTTCTTTACGAGAGGGCCGGCAGGGCCCTCTCCGACTTTTTCGGCCAATGGACAGGGGCCTTTTGCCGCCGGTGCCTCGAGGTGACCCGTCGGGCCCATCCCGACGACCCGGCCGCCGACGTGGAGCTCCTGGAGGGAATCTTCCCGGGGTGCTGCCAGGCGGGGGTGGCGGACGGGTTCTGGATCCCGGGGTTGGGGGAGCAAGGGCGGTTTCCTTCCGAGTTCGTGGAGGGCCTGGAGGCCCGGCGCCGGCGCGTCTGTCGGATCCGGCCCGCCCCCCCGGCGTACCGTTTGCGCGAGAGGGCGACGGGCCGCGTCGTTCGAGGGATGGGATGCGCGTACCTGGGGCCCGCCGGCTGCCGGCTCGGCCCGTGGAAGGCGCCCCTGTGTTTCGGGTTCCTCTGCCGGGAGCCGGCCCGGGCGCTCGCCGAGGCGGTGGGAACGGACCCTCCCCCGTCCGATACCGACGATGCCGCCGGGGCGCGGGAGGTGTTCCGGGCCGTCGTGTTCGGGGCGCCGGAGGAGGCCCTGGCCCGGGTGGAAGAGATGGAACGGAGATTGCAGGCGTGGGCGGCCGTCCTCCGGGAACGGTTCGGGGACGGCGAGGCCCTGTACGCCTGGTGGTCGGGGCGCCGGTAGCCCCCAGACTTTCGCTTGACAGGCTTGTGATCCTTTTCATACCCTGCGCCCTCCGTGCCCCCGGGGGAGGGGAGCCGCTCTTTTTTTGGTTGCTCCGAATTCCCGTTTCGTTGTGCTTCAAAAAGGTGGGCCATGGCCGCGTTGGCGCTTCTCTTCCTCAGCGCCGTGCTCGTGAACAATTTCGTTTTGGCACGGTTCCTGGGGATCTGTCCGTTCCTCGGCGTGTCGAAGCGCACCGAGACCGCCGTCGGCATGAGCCTGGCGGTGCTCTTCGTGATGACCGTGGCCGGCGTGGTCACCTGGTTCCTCCAGACCCTCGTCCTCGTTCCCCTCGGCCTCGAATACCTCCAGACCATCGCGTTCATCCTGGTCATCGCCGCCCTGGTGCAGCTCGTCGAGATGGTGGTCCAGTACGTGAGCCCCGCCCTGTACCAGGCGCTCGGCATCTTTCTACCCCTCATCACCACGAACTGCGCCGTTTTGGGCCTGGCCGTCTTGAACGTCCAGCGAGGGCACGGCTTTCTGGAAACCGTCGTGTTCAGCGTGGGCGCGGCCCTGGGGTTCGGCCTTGCGCTCGTTCTCTTTTCGGGCATCCGGGAACGGCTCGACCTGGCCGACGTGCCCCGCCCGTTTCGGGGCACGGCCGTGGCGCTGGTGACGGCTGGGTTGCTCTCCCTCGCGTTCCTGGGGTTCGCGGGGCTGGTGAAGCAGTGAGGGCTGCGCCGTGATCACCGCCGTCGCCGTGCTCGGAGCCCTGGGCGCCCTGGCAGCCCTCGGCCTCGCCGTGGCCAGCCTGAAGTTCCGGGTGGAGGTGGACCCGCGGGTCGAGGAGGTGGAGGGGATCCTGCCCGGGGTGAACTGCGGCGCCTGCGGGTACGCGGGGTGCTCGGCCCTGGCGAAGGCCCTGCTGGCCGGGGAGGCCCCGCCCACGGCCTGCATTCCCGGGGGGCCCGATGTGGCCGAGGCGGTGGCCCGGATTCTCGGGGTGGAGGCCGGAGAGGCCGTGAAGCGGGTGGCCGTGGTGCACTGCAAGGGGACGCCCGACGTTGCGCCCAACAGGGGCGAGTACGTGGGCATTCCCGACTGCCGTGCCGCGGCCCTCGTGGGCGGGGGGCCCAAAGGGTGCCCGTACGGTTGCATGGGGCTCGGGACCTGCGAGCGGGTCTGCCCCTTCGACGCGATTCACGTGGGGCCCGACCGACTCGCCCACGTGGACCGGGAGCGGTGCACCGGGTGCGGGGCCTGCGTGGAGGCCTGCCCCAAGCGGATCATCGACCTTTTCCCCGCCGACCGCTACGTGTACATCCGCTGCACGAACCCCCACAGGGGCAAGGCCGTCACGTCCGTGTGCTCCGTGGGATGCATCGGGTGCCGCCGGTGCGAGAAAACCTGCCCCTTCGACGCGATCTCCATGGACCGGGATCTGGCCCGGATCGACCCGGCGAAATGTACCTCGTGTGGGCTTTGCGCCACCGTGTGCCCCACCGGGAACATCGACGACCTGGTCGAGGTGCGCTACCGGGCCCGGATCGACGAGGCCACCTGCATCGGGTGCACCAAATGCGTGAAGGTCTGCCCGGTGGAGGCGATCTCGGGGGAGCGCAAGCAGCCCCACCGTGTGGACCCCGAACGGTGCATCGGGTGTTACCAGTGCATGGAGGCGTGCCCGGTGAACGCGATCCGTAAGGGCGAACCCCTGGTGCGGGGTGAGGGGGAGGCGGCGTGATGGCGGCCCGCACGTTCCCCCTGGGCGGGGTGCACCCGCCCGACCAGAAGCACCGGACTGCAACGAAGCCGGTGGAACCGGCGCCCCTGCCCGAGCTCCTCGCGGTGCCCCTGAGCCAGCACATCGGGGCCCCCGCCCGGCCGGTGGTGAAGCGGGGTGACCGGGTGCTGGCCGGCCAGGTGGTGGGGGAGGCGACCGGGTTCGTCTCGGTGCCCGTCCACGCGCCGACCTCGGGAAAGGTGGTCCGGGTCGAGGCCGCGCCCCATCCCCTGGGGCCGCCCCAGCCGGCGGTGTTCCTCGAGCCGGACGGCGAGGACGCCTGGGCCGAGCTCCCCGAACCCCTGGACATCGGGGCCGACCCCGACGCGATCCGCAGGCGCATCCAGGAGGCCGGGATCGTGGGCATGGGGGGCGCCACGTTTCCGACCCATGTCAAGCTCTCCCCGCCCCCGGAGTTCACCATCGACACCGTGATCTTGAACGGGGTCGAGTGCGAGCCCTATCTCACGGCCGACCACCGGCTCATGGTGGAGGAGCCCGACCGGATCCTCCAGGGCCTTCGGGTGATCTTGGCGGTGTTCGGCCTGGAAAAGGGCTTCATCGGCATCGAGGAGAACAAGCCCGACGCCATCGAGCTCCTCGGCCGAAAGGCCCGGGAGGCCGGGTTCGCCGAGGTCGTGCCCCTCAGGGTGAAGTACCCGCAAGGGGCCGAAAAGCAGCTCATCAAGGCCGTCACGGGGCGCGAGGTGCCCTCGGGCCAGCTCCCCATGGCCGTGGGCGCCGTGGTCCAGAACGTGGGCACGGCCGCGGCCATCTGGGATGCCGTGTCCGCCGGCCGCCCGCTCGTGGAGCGGGTGACCACGGTGACCGGCGACGGGGTCCGGGAGCCCAAGAACCTCCGGGTGCGGATCGGTACCCCCGTGCGCCACCTGATCGGGGCCGCCGGGGGACTCCAAGACGAGCCCGGGAAGCTCATCCTCGGGGGACCGATGATGGGGATCGCCCACCACGACCTGGACGTTCCCGCGGTCAAGGGCACCTCGGGGGTGCTGGTGCTTCCCCGGCGCCAGGTGCGCGCCGCGCCGGAGGGCCCGTGCATCCGGTGCGGCCGGTGCGTGGACGCCTGCCCCATGGGACTTTCCCCCACGACTCTGAGGTCGCTGATCGCCCGGGATCTCGTGGCCGAGGCCGACGAGTGGAACGCCCTGGACTGCATCGAGTGCGGCTCGTGTGCGTTCGTGTGCCCCTCGGCGATCCCGCTCGTGCAGGCGATCCGCGAGGCCAAGGGCCGCGTGATGGCCCGCCGCCGGAAGGCCGGCTCGTAGCGGCGGAAGGGCGAGAAGGCTGGAAGGCTGGAAAGCTAGGAAGCTGGGAAGCTGGGAGGCGCCTCCGGGGCCCCGCTAGGCCTGGGGGTGGCTGTCGGGGCCTGGCCCGGTGTGGGAGCGGCGTCCACGCCGCGATCCGGGCCTAAGGGCCGAAGGAAAGGGCGTAGAGGCTTGGACATCGGTCCCACGGGTTAAGGGCCCGCGATAACGAGTGACCCGTCCGGGATTTTGGCCTCCTAGCGTCCCAGCCTCCTGGCATCCCAGCGGGAGCTACAGCGAAATACGACCTCCGTTCCCCTAAGGATTTGGGACCGTGAGCAATCCCAACGACCCCAAATGGATCCTGTCGTCCTCGCCCCACGTGTTCGAGGGCGAGTCCACCGCCCGGATCATGTGGCAGGTGGTGGCGGCGCTCGCGCCCGCGGCCCTTTGGGGCGTGTACGCCTTCGGGCCCAGGGCCCTGTGGGTGATCGGGTGGTGCATCGTCGGCGCGGCCCTGGCCGAGGAGGTCTCGGTGCGGCTCCGGGGTCGGCCGAGCGCCCTCGGCGACGGGTCGGCGGTGCTCACCGGGCTCTTGCTCGCCATGAATCTGCCCGCCACGAGCCCCTGGTGGATGGCCCTGGTGGGGGGCGCCGTGGCGATCGTCCTGGGCAAACAGGTGTTCGGGGGCCTGGGCCAGAACCCGTTCAACCCCGCGCTCGTGGCCCGGGTGTTCCTTCTCGTCTCCTTCCCGGTGGCCATGACCGACTGGCGGGTCCCGGGGGGCGCGCTGGCCGACGCGGTTACGGCGGCCACTCCCCTGGGGGCGGCCAAGACCGCGGTGGCGACCCACGGGGCCCTGGGGGACGCCCTGGCGGGGATCCCCTGGTGGAAGCTGTTCGTGGGGCTCCAGCCCGGGAGCCTCGGCGAGGTGTCGGAGCTCCTGCTCCTCGCGGGCGCGGCTTATCTCCTGTGGCGCCGGATCGTGACCTGGGACATCCCGGTGGCGTTCCTCGGCACCCTGGTGGGCGTCACGGCCATCGCCTGGGCCGCGCGGCCCGCCGCCGTGGTCCCCCCCTGGACCCAGCTCGTTGCGGGCGGCGCCGTGCTCGGGGCCTGTTTCATGGCCACCGACATGGTCACAAGCCCGTTGACCGCCCGGGGGCGGTGGATCTTCGGCATCGGGTGCGGGCTCCTCACGGCGGTGATCCGGCTGTGGGGGGGCTACCCCGAGGGGGTGAGCTTCGCGATCCTCCTGATGAACGCGGCGGTGCCCCTGATCGACCGGTTCACCCGGCCCCGGAAGTTCGGCTGGGTGCCCCAGGAAAGGGGGGCGTCATGAGGGACATGGTCCGGATGGTCGGGGTGCTCACCGCCGTGTGCGTGGTGGCCGCCCTGGGCCTCGCCAAGGTCCACGACCTCACGGAGGAGCCGATCCGGGAGGCCCTGCGCCAGGAGCTTCTGCGGGCGATGCGGGCGGTGCTCCCGGAGTTCGACAACGACCCGGCCGCGGACGCCCGGGTGATCGACGGCCGCACCTTCTACGTGGCCCGCAAGGCCGGCGAGCCGGTGGGGGCCGCCACCGAGGCGGCCTCGCCCGAAGGGTACAGCGGGTGGATCCGGGCTCTGGTGGGGGTGGACCGGGACGGCCGGGTCACCGGGGTGGTGATCCTGCAGCACGCCGAGACCCCCGGGCTGGGGGCCAAGGCGGCCGATCCGGGGTACCTGGCCCAGTTCAAGGGCAAGGGCCTTCGCGACGCCAACTGGGCGGTGAAAAAGGACGGGGGCGACTTCGACCAGATCACCGGCGCCACGATCACCCCCCGGGCCCTCATCAAGGGCATCCGCGAGGCCCTGGAGGCCTTCGAGGCCGCCAAGCCGCGGCTCTTCGCCCCCGGAGGTGCGGGATGAGCGCCGTGGTCCCGGGGCACGGGCTTCCCAGCCTTCCAGCCTCCCAGCTTCCTAGCCTTCTATTACTCCGGCGGTCAAATAGACACGTTCGGGGGCATGGGGCCTGCTGGAGCGCCGGGCGTGGCTCCTACAGTCGCTGCATCCGGTACTCAGCCAACGACTGGGACTCTTGCGGTCAATCGGATCGACAAATACGCCTAGAATTCCTGAGCGGTTCCGCCCATCCGGCTGAGTGCCGGATGCAGCGTAAGCCGGATGCCGCACTCACGCACGGCCGGAAGCAGGCCCCATGCCCTCGCGAGCTCCTTGCGCG
>NZ_BAAHFQ010000034.1:0-27179 GCF_054681715.1 Deferrisoma sp. | reverse complement strand
GCCTTGAACCCCGCGATCACGCCCTTGACCATCTCGGTGGTGTAGGAGTTGTACTGCTTGGGGTTGTTCAGGGTGATCCAGGCCACGTAGAGGTCGGGCACCACGTTGCCGTCGGGGTCCACGAGGGGCCTCTTCTCGTACACGGTGCACGGGGGCTCCGTGCCCCAGTACTTGCCCGTGAACAGCCGGTGGTCCTTGAGTTCGTTGTCGCGGGGCAGCCAGTCGAGACTCATGGGGATCCTCCTTTTGATGCGGTCTACGGTCTACGGTCAACGGTCTGCGGTCGGGAGGTGAGGTGCCGGGCGCACCGAGAGGGTTCCCGGTGTTCCCCGCTTCCCAGCCTCCCAGCTTCCTAGCCTCCTAGCTTCCCGGCCTCCTAGCTTCCCAGCCTCCCCCCTTTCCCTCACCTCGCCGGGTCGGTGAAGGAGTAGAGCACCTCGGTGGTGTGTTCCCCCTCCCGCAGCACCACCGGAAGGCTCCGGGCGCCCGGGGGCAGGATCTCGGCGATCTCCACGGGGAACGCCTTGCCGTGCAGGTGGATCACGTACCGGGTGCCCCCGGGCGGGGGGAACTCCACGTCCACCCGGGCCCGGTGCGGCCCCACCCGCAGGAACAGGGGGCGGCGGTTCCCCTCCCAGGGGCCCATGCCCTCGAGGGCCACGGGGTGGGTCTCGCCCGACCGGGTGATCCAGATCTGCCGGGGCACCGAGGGCTGGGCCGGTTCGGCCGGCCGGTCGAGCCGGTAGGGCGCGGGGCGTCCCCGGGGGGCGACCCCGGCCGCCCGCCGCTCGAAGAACGCCGACGCCGCCTTGGGGAACAGGACATAGGTGAGGCGGTCGTCCTCGCTCCCGAAGGCCTCGGCCGGTAGGTCGTCGAGTTCCGGCAGCCGGGCCGGCTCCGGAAGGGCCTCCCGCGCCCGGGCCACCAGGTCGGCCCGGCACCCGGGCATGGGGGGGCCGAACTCGCCGGCCAGGTACCGGACGGCCTGGGGGGCCAGGGTCGCGAACGGCCGGCCGGACACCACGTCCTCCACGGCCTGGCCGCACACGGCCTGGAGGAAGGGCCGTAGGAGCGGCGGGCGGCCGAACGCCTCCCACACCGGCCGGAACCGGGCCAGCGCCCGGTCCATGTCGGGCCGGGGGGAGTGCCGGCGGATCTCCTCCAGCATGGCCTGGCGCACCACCCCCGGCAGTTGCCCCGAGAGGCCCCCGTGGTCCACGCCGTACACCGCCCGGTACCGGAACCCCTTCTGGGTCTTGAGCCCCTCGAACAGCGCCGCCGCCTCCTCGAGGGCCCCGAGGTCCAGGCCCGGATCCATGGGGGTGCCCCTCAGGGCCATGAGGAGCGACTCGGTCTGGGGCGGGCTGTAGGCCCAGGCCGCGGCCGAGAGCGTGACGTCGGCCCCGGCGGCTCCGGCCCGGAGGGCCGCCTCGGCCGCGGCAACGCCCAGGAGGTTCACGTCGTGGGTGTGCACCCGCAGGGGGGCGCCGAAGTGGGCCCGATAGGTGGAGACGATCCGCTCCGCCAGGGGCGGGCTCAGCATGCCGAAGGGGTCGTGCACCGACACCGCGTCGGCCCCGGCGAAGAGGTACGCCTGGGCCGCTCGGACCAAGGCCTCGGGCGCATCCCCCAGGTCGGACCAGTCGAGCAGGTGGGCCACGGTCACGTGGATGCCGGTCTCCTTGGCCAGTTCCACGACCTTCACGGTGTCGGCCCGGCGGGTCGCCAGGTCGAGCACCCGGAGGCGGTCCACCCCGAGATCCCGGATCCGCTGGAGCACGGCCTTTACGGTGCTCCAGGGGGCGGGGCGCGTGCCGAACAGGAACCGGGACCGGACCGAGGCCTGGATCTGGGTATTTCGAACCGCGCGCCGGACGGCCCGCAGCCGCTCCCAGGGGTCCTCGCCGAGCACCTCCATGGTCGGGTAGAACGAGGCGCCGCCCCAGGCGTCGATGGCCGTGTACCCCGCGCGGTCCAGGGCCTCGAGGAGGTCGGTGAGTTCGTCGGAACGCACGTGGAGCGTCAGGAAGTTGCCCACCGCGTCCCGGAGGGTGGAGTCGAAAAGCTCCGCGGGCCGCATCACACATCGCCTCCCGGGTGGCTCACCGCGCCGGGCAGGCCGCCCCTCAGGTAATGGCCGAACAGCGCCGCCGCGGTGACGAAGAACGGGTCCCAGGGTTCGGCCGGGTCGGGGTAGCCGAACCCGTCGATCTTCTGCTCCATGAAGTAGGTGGTGAACCGGCCGCTCAGGAAGTCGGGATCCCGGAGGATCCTCCGGTAGAGGGGAAGGGTGGTCTCGATGCCCCGGATCACGTACTCGTCGAGGGCCCGCCGGGTGCGGCGGACGGCCTCGTCCCAGGTGCGGCCCCAGACCGAGAGCTTGGCGATCAAAGGGTCGAAGTAGGGCAGCACCTCGCAGCCCCCGTGGATGCAGGAGTCGAGCCGCACCCCGGGCCCTCCCGGCGACAGGTACCGGGTGATCGTGCCGGGCGAGGGCATGAAGTTCCGGCGGGGGTCCTCGGCGTTGATCCGGCACTCGATGGCGTAGCCGCGGATCTCCACCTCCTCCTGGCGGATCGAGAGGGGCTGGCCCGCGGCCGCCCGGATCATCTCCTGCACCAGGTCCACGCCCGTGACCATCTCGGTCACCGTGTGTTCCACCTGGATCCGGGTGTTCATCTCCAGGAAGTAGTACCGGCCGTCCCGGTCGAGCAGGAACTCCACGGTGCCGGCCGAGTCGTAGCCCACCCGCTCGCACAGGGCCAGGGCCACCCGCCCCATGGCCTCCCGGGTCACGGGGTCCACGACGAGCGACGGGGCGATCTCAATGAGCTTCTGGTGCCGGCGCTGGATGGAGCAGTCCCGCTCGCCCAGGTGTACCCGGTTGCCGTGGCGGTCGCACAGCACCTGGATCTCGATGTGCTTGGGCTCCTCCAAGAACTTCTCCACGTACACCCGGCCGTCACCGAAGGCCTTTCGGGCCTCGGAGGCGGCCAGAGGGAATGCCGTGGCCAGTTCCTCGGGGTTTCGCACGATGCGCATCCCCTTACCCCCGCCGCCGGCCGCCGCTTTGACCATGACCGGGTAGCCGATGCGTTCGGCCCAGTCGAGGGCGTCGTTGGGGTCGTCGAGCACCGGCGAGGCCGGCACCAGGGGCACGCCGGCCTCCTCGGCGGCCTTGCGGGCCGCCACCTTGTCGCCCATGGTGTCGATGGCGTTCACGTGGGGGCCGATGAAGGCGACGCCCCTCTTCTCCAGGGCCCGGGGCAGGGCCGGCCGCTCCGAGAGGAACCCGTACCCCGGGTGTACGGCGTCGGCCCCGGTTTTCACCGCGGCTTCGGCGATCTGCTCGGCGTCGAGGTACCCGGCCACCGGGCCGGGCTCGAGGAGGATCGCGTCGTCGGCCTTGGCCACGTGCACGGCGTGGGCGTCGGGCTCGGTGTACACCGCCACGGTCCCGATGCCGAGTTCGTGGCACGCCCGGATGATCCGCACCGCGATCTCGCCCCGGTTCGCCACCAGCACCCTGCGGAACACGGCTCAACCCTCCAGTTCGCGCCGGAACTGCTCTGTGGCGGCCAGGAGTTGCTCCCGGTCCTTGGCCCGGGCCGCCTCCAGCCGCTCGGCCAGTTCGGGGTGTTCCACCGCGAGGATTTGCACCGCCAGGAGCGCGGCGTTCACGGCGCCGTCGACGGCCACGGTGGCCACCGGGATGCCCCGGGGCATCTGCACCGTGCTCAGGAGCGCGTCCCGGCCGGCCAGGGCCCCGGAAGCGAGGGGGACCCCGATCACCGGGAGCGTGGTGTGGGCCGCGACCACGCCGGCCAGGTGGGCCGCCATGCCGGCCCCGCAGATCAGGGCCGCCGCCCCTTCGGCCCGGGCTCCGGCCGCGATCCGGGCCACCCGTTCCGGGTCTCGGTGGGCCGAGGCCGCGTGGACCTCGAAGGGCACGCCGAACTCCTTGAGGGTTGCGGCGGCCTTCTTCATCACCGGCCAGTCGTTGGGGCTTCCCGTGAGGATGATCACCTTTTTCACAGCGCTCCTCCTTTCGCTCGGGGACGTTCCAAGGGGGTGAACACGACCGTGACGAGTTTGTGGGGGGTGTCGGGGACGATCTCGATCTGGACCCGCCGGGCCGTGCCGAGGTTTCGGCGGTGGGCGAACTCCTGGAGCGCGGGCAGCATCTCCGCTGCACATGCCGACAGATACTCCCGCAGCAGGCGGCAGCCGTCCTCCCGGCGGCAGAGGTCCTGCTCCGCCGGGGATGTGGCGTCGTAGAGGACCGCCACTACCAACCCCCGGCCGAACAGGGCGTCGACCCGGGAGGGTGTCACCCCCATGGTCTGGGCGTAGATCCGCCCCAGCGCCTCCCTCGGGTCTGTCTGGGGCCCCGCAGCATCCGCTCTCACGATCTCCCCTCACCGGCCCGGCCGAGGCGTCGGCGCCCCGGCAGTCCGGTTTCGAAAAACGAAAAACGGCCGAACCTCTCCCGTGTGGGGAAAGATCCGGCCGTCTCGTACCCGGGGCGCCAACGCCCCGTGTTCCGTTCGGGCTGGTCCTGTGTGTTTCACCCGTCTTCCGGCCCGGGCTTCCCGGGGGAGCCCTTCCGGCTGACGGTGGCGCTATCTATACTCGTTGCTCCCCGATCCGGTCAAGCCCCCGAAACCGGTTGGGGCTCGGTATCGAGGGTGAACACGAACACCCGCTCTCCCGTTCGGGTGCTGATGTCGGTGTGCACGCTCACAACGCCGCACCCCGTGAGGGCCTCCAACTCCCGGACCATCAGCGAGCGGGCCGATTCCACGAGCGCCGTGCGCATCCGCTTGACGAGCTCGATACCCCCTTCGGTGCGGGCCAGGTGGATCTCCGCCGGGGTCAGCACCCCCCGCAGGCGCACCACCACCATGTCGCCGACGATCCGGCACCAGGCCTCCTTGGGGCCGCGGCCCATGTACTCCTTTTCGAGCCGCACCAGGGCCTTCGCGATCTCGTCCTCGAGGGGACCGTGGGAGGAGGGATGGGGCATGGGGACTCCGTGGCGCCTTGGGCGCAGGCCGACAGGGGCGGTTCCCCCGGTTCTCGAGCGCGTGGCCGGAGGGTGCCGCCCTTTGTACGGAACGGCCGGGGCCGGGGTCAAGCCGGTCGTGCCCGGCCCGGCCGATGTGATATAAGCCGAGGTTCCAAGACGATCTCTTCCGAGGAGGATCCGATGCAGGACCGGTATTCGAGCCCCGAGTGGAGCGTGGACGAGTGGGTGAGCGCCTGGCACATCCGGGTGGGCACGGCCTACCGGTGCCAGGAGTGCTCGAACATGATCATGGTGGTGAAGGGGGGCATGGGCACCCTGGATCCCCGATGCCACGGGAAGCCCATGGTGCCGGTGGAGCCCAAGAAATGAGCCGGCCGGTGCGGTTGGGCCAGGTGTACCGGTGCCCGGTGTGCCGGGCCGAGATCCTGGTGATCAAGGCGGCGACCGCGGCCCTGGATCCCCACTGCTGCAACCGGCCCATGGAGCCGGTGCGTGTGGTTCCGGTGTACCGGTGCCCGGTGTGCGGCGCCGAGGTGGCCGTGCTGCGGCAGGGGCAGGAGGCCCCGGAACTCGTGTGCTGCAACCGGCCCATGGAGGAGCGGGAGGTCCGGGAGGCGGCGTGACCGGGCCCCGGGAGGCCGGGTTCGTCTGGGTGGAGGTGGCCGCCCGCCGCCAGCCCGGGTTCCGAAACCGCGTGGTCCGGGTGGACGAGGTGCCCCGGTGGGTGCGGCGCCACGGCGCCTGGGGCTGCTACGCGAGCCTCTTTCTCTTCGATCGGGGGCTTGTCGAGCATCTGGAGGCCGGCCGCCGCCGGGGCCGGCCCACGGTGGCGGGGTACGACGGGCCGGTGTGGGCGGCCTTCTGGACCCTGGATCTCGACGCCCCGGACCTCGGGCAGTCCCTGGACGCCGCCCGCCGGGTCGCGGACCGGCTTCTCGGGCCCTGGGGCATCGCCCCGGCGGCGGTGCGGGCGTACTTCAGCGGCCGGAAGGGGTTCCACCTGCAGACGGATCTGCGGGCCTTCGGGTTCTGGGCCCCCAGCCGGGTGGCGCCCGAGGTGCTGGGGCGGCTGACCCGCCGGCTCGCCAGGGAACTCGGGGATGCCGGCCGGTTTGTGGACCCGGCGGTTCGGGACCGCACCCGGCTCCTCCGGCTCGCCCACACCCGCCACGAGGCCTCCGGGCTCTACAAGATCCCCCTCACGATCGACGAACTGTTCCGGGAGGATCCGGGCCGGATCCGGGAGGCCGCCCGGGAGCCCAGGGGAGGTGGGGCCGACTTCGGCCTCCTGCCCGCGCAAACCGTTCCCCCCTCGGAGACGGCCCGCGGGATCTGGGAGGCCGCGGCCCGGGGCACCCGCCGCGCGGCGGCCCGGCCGGCCGTCGTGCCCGGGCCGGGCTGGGGCGAGTGTCCGGCCCGCCGGGCCCTGCTGGGGGAACCGGCGCCCGTGGGGGCCCGGAACAACACGGCGATCCGGATCGCCTCGTGGCTTCGGGAGTGCGGATGGACCGCCGAGGCGGTGGAGGGCGCACTCATGGACTGGAACCGGAGAAATCCAGAGCCCTTGGACGAGGCCGAGATCCTCCATGTGGTGCGGTCGGCCTTCGCGCCGGCTGCGCCTTACCACTACGGCTGCCTCGACCCCCTGATCCGGGCCCACTGCCCGGTTTCCCCGGCGGAACGGTCCCGCTGCCCCTACCACCCGGGGCGGGCCCATGGGTGAGGCGCCGATCCTCGTGGTGGCGGCCACCCCGGGCGAGGCGGGGCTCCTCACCGGGCCGCTTTCGCCCGAACCCGGGGACCTGCCCTGGCCCCTCTGGTCCGGCCGCTTCGGGGCCCGGGCCGTGGCCGTGGTCGTGACCGGGGTGGGCAAGGTCAACACGGCCCTGTGCCTGGGGGCCGTCCTGCCTCGCCTTCGGCCGTCGGCCGTGGTGTCGGTGGGGGTGGGGGGCGCCTACCCGGGTTCCGGGCTCGAGCCGGGCCACCTGGCCGTCGCCACCGGGGAGGCTTACGGCGACGAGGGGGCCGAGACCCGGGCCGGGGTGCGGGGCCTGCGGACGCTGGGTTTCCCGTCGTGGCGGCAGGGAAACGAGGCGTGGTACGAGGAGCTCCCGGTGGACCCGGCGTTGGCCCGGGATCTCCTTGGGGCCGCCCGGAGCGTGGCCCCGGCCCGGGAGGGGCGGTTCATCACGGTGTCCACCGTGACCGGCACGGCCGAGCGGGCCGCCCGGCTGGCCCGCCGGTTCCGGGCCGTGTGCGAGACCATGGAGGGGGCGGCCGCAGCGCACGCGTGCCTTGCCTTCGGGGTCCCCTTCGGGGAGGTCCGGGGCATCTCGAACCGGGTGGGGCCGAGGGACCGTCGCGCGTGGAAACTCCGGGAGGCGGCCGAGGGGGCCCAGAGGGCCGTGCTTGCATTTCTCCGGTAGCCGGGCTCAAGGTTTCGTGTATACTTCCGATCGGTTTTGATCGGATCACATCCCCTTTCCCAAGGAGGATCCCATGCGCGTACGCCACATCATGACGAGCCCCGTTATCACCGTGCCGAGCTCCACCCCGGTGCTTGAGGCCGCGAAGATCATGAAGGAGAAAAAGATCGAGCGGCTCCCCATCGTGGACGACGGGAAGCTCGTGGGCATCGTGACCAAGGACCGGGTGCTCCGGGCCTCGCCGTCGATGGCCACGAGCTTGTCGCTCCACGAGATCCACTACCTCTTCGCCAAGCTCACGGTGAAAGAGATCATGCAGCGAAACGTGGTGACCGTCACCCCGGACACCACGGTGGAGAACGCGGTGCGGCTCGCCCAGGAAAAACGGGTGGGGTGCCTGCCGGTGGTGGAGGACGGCGAGGTGGTGGGCATCCTGACCACCAACGACTTCTTCTACCTCGTGCTGAACCCGCTCCTGGGCATCGGGGAGAAGGGGGCCCGGGTGATCGTGCGCCACTGCGACACGCCCCAGCTCATGATGAAGGCCTTGGAGTGCGTGGCCCAGCAGGGCCACCAGGTCCTGAACGCCGCCTACCTCCCGAGCCGCCGGGGCGGCGAACGGGATTTTCTTATCCACATCGACGCCGAGGATGCCTCCAAGCTCGTGGAGTGCATGAAGGAGGCCGGCCTCGACGCCGAGGAGCGGGAGCGGTAGAGACGGAAACCGCACGCAACGGAAAAACGCCCCCCGGGGAGATCCTCCGGGGGGCGTTTTCGTTGCCCGGGTCAGGCGCAGAGCCCGTAGAAGCGGGGCTCACGCCACGGACGCAACGCTTCCGGAGAGTCCCTTCCATTTGGGCGGCACCCTACGCCGATGAAGGGCAAGGGCCGGGTCGGCGCCCGGTGTGGGAGCGGCGTCCACGCCGCGATCCGGGCCGAAGTCCAGCGGACAACGTTGCCGCGGTTCGGCGGCCTTCCCCTCGGGTCGGTACCCGAACCCGCGGGGGAAGGGATCGTGGCGTTCGTTGCGGGCGTTGCGTGAACCCCGAACTTCAGCCTCCCGGCCGGTAGTAGGCCAGGCGGGGGGCGAAGGGGTAGCAAAGCTGCTCCAGGTGCTCGCGCTGGTCCCCGGGGAGGGACGCGGCGGCCTCCACCGCCCGGACGTTCGCCTCCACCTGCTCGGGGCTGTCGCACCCCACGCTGGCCACCTGAACCCCGGGGGTGGACAGGGCGTACCGGAGGAACGCCTCAGGCACGGGCGCCCCCGGCACCTGGCCGACGAGGCCCCGGCACAGGGTCTTCATGGCCACCACCCCGAGGCCCCGGCGGGCCGCCTCGACCACGGCGGTGTCGGGGAAGCCCCGGAACGCGGCCTCGGCCGGGTTCACCGGGCAGAGCACCACGTCCACGGGCAGGAGATCCATCGCCCGCACGAGGAGGCCCGGGTCCTCGTGCCCCGACACCCCCAGGAACCGCACCTCCCCCTTGTCCCGGGCCTTGAGGGCCACCTCCAGCGCGCCGCCGGGGCCGGCGATGGTCAGAAGGTCGTCCTCGGACCGGATGTCGTGGAAGTACCACAGGTCCACCCGGTCGGTGCGCAGCAGGGCGAGGCTCTCGTCCAGGTGGGCCCGGGCCGCCCGGGCCCGGCGGGCATGGGTCTTGGTGGCCAGGAACACTCGGTCGCGGGCGGGCCCCAGGCTCCGGCCCAGATACTCCTCGCTCCCGGCGTAGGCCCGGGCCGACTCGAAGTAGGTCACCCCGAGGTCGATGGCCCGTCGGATCACGGCCTCCGCGTCGCGGAACCGCCCGTGGGTGCGCAGGATCCCCTCGCCCCCGAGGCCGAAGGCGGTGACCTCGACGCCGGTCTTTCCGAGGATGCGCTTGGGCAGCGGCATGGCTGGCTCGTTCGGCTAGAACGCTGGAAGGCTGGAAGGCTGGAACGCGGGAAAACTCAGATCCACTTCGCAGTCTAGCGTGGTTCTGGTCGGGCGCAAGGCCCGCCTTCCGCTCCCGTCGGACCCGGATTGCCGCCGGGCTCCCGAGGGTGCGCCGCGGTTCGCCCCGGGCAAGCGGACCGTCTCCGGGCGCCCGAGCCTTCGAGCCTCCCAGCTTCCCAGCCTTCCCGCCTTTCAGCGGTAAAACACCTCCGGCAGCCACAGGCTCACGGCCGGCACGTAGGTCACGATGGCGAGCGCCAGGAGAAGAAGCGCGAGGAAGGGCAGGGTGGCCCGGGCCACATAGCCCATGGGCTTTCGCGTGAGCCCCATGGCCACAAAGAGGTTGAGGCCGAAGGGCGGGGTGAGGAACCCGAACTCGATCACGAGCACCATGACAATGCCGTAGTGCACCGGATCGATCCCGAGCCGTCGGAGGGTCTCGGCGAAGATCGGCGACAGGATCAGCATGGCCGACACGTCGTCCATGACCGAGCCCAGGGCCAGAAACAGCAGGTTCACCCACAAAAGGAACGCCCAGGGGGTCTCGACCCGCTCCACCACCCACTCGGCCACGGCCGCCGGAAGCCCCTCGGCGGTGAGGAGCCACACGAAGGCCATGGCCCCGGCCAGGATGAGCAGGAGGCACCCGGAGAGCACGGCCGACTCCACGAGCGACCGGTGGAGGCCCCGCCAAGTGAGTTCCCGGTACACCACGGCCTCCACGAACAAGGCGTAGACCACGCTCACGGCCGCAGCCTCGGTGGGGGTGAACGCGCCGGTGTAGATGCCCCCCAACACGATGACTGGGAGCAGAAGGGCCCAGATCCCCCGGCGCACGGCCCCCAGGGCCTCGGCCCAGGTGAGGCCGCCCTCCACCCGCCAGTCCTCCCGGTGGGCCCGCCAGAGCACATAGCCCGCGAACACCGCGCCGATCAGGAGCCCCGGGCCGATGCCGGCCATGAAGAGTTCGGCCACCGACACGTTCATGACGAGGGCGTAGAGGATCATCGGGATCGAGGGGGGAATCACGATGCCCAGGGACCCCGCGCTCGTGATGAGCCCCACCGAAAAGTCCTCGGGGTAGCCGTTTTTCACCAGGGCCGGGATCATGATCGACCCGATCGCCACCACCGTGGCCGGGCTCGAGCCGGAAAGGGCCGCGAAGAACATGCAGGCGAGCACGGCGGTGACGGCGAGCCCGCCCCGCTTCGTTCCTACGAGCGCCCGCATCACGTCCACGAGCCGCCGGGCCATGGCTCCCTCGGTCATGATCCGGCCGGCCAGGATGAAAAACGGGATCGCCAGAAGCACGAAGTTGTCGAGCGCGTTGAAGAGTTGCTGGGGGATGATGAGGAGCGGGGTGGTGGTGTGGAGCCGAAGGGCGAGGGCCGTGACCCCCACCATGACGGCGGCGATGGGGAGCCCCAGGAGCAGGAGGCCCGCGAACGTGGCGGCGACGGTGGCGAGCACCGGGTCAGCCCTCCTCGCGGCCGGGCGCGAGCCCCCGGCCCCGGGCGGCCCACAGGAGGCCGTCGGCCAGGAACCGAAGGGCCATGGTGGCCGAAAAGAGCGGGATCGCGGCGTAGGGCACCCACATGGGGAGCCGGAGCGAGGCGCTCGTCACCCCGAACCGGTGGAGCTTGGCCGCGTGCTCGTACCCGTACCAGGCCACCAGGGCGAACATGGCGGCGCTCAGGAGTCCGGCCACGGCGCGCAGCGCCCGCCGACCGCCGGGGGGCAGCAGCCGGTCCAGGAGCTCGACCGAGAAGTGGGTGCCGTGGCGCACCCCCACGCTGGCCCCCAGGAAGGTCAGCGCGATGCAGCCGTACCGGCCGGCCTCCTCGGCCCAGTCAATGCCGGTGCCGAAGGCGTACCGGAGCACCACCTGCACAAACCCCAGGAGCGCCAACGCGAGGAGGCCCCACCCGAGCAGGGCCTCCTCGACCTTCTCCACGGCGTTCAGGAGCCGCACGTCCCTACTTCCCCTGGTGCTCCTCCACCTTGCCCAGCAGGAAGTCCACGAACTCGCGGCCGATCTGGGGCCGGTATTTCTCGTAGATGGGCTCCACGGCCTGGCGGAACGCGGCCCGCTCGTCGGCCGTGAGGTCCACCACCTCGATCCCGTTCTTCTGGCAGTAC
The DNA here is from genome assembly GCF_054681715.1 of Deferrisoma sp. Classification (NCBI taxonomy): domain Bacteria; kingdom Pseudomonadati; phylum Thermodesulfobacteriota; class Deferrisomatia; order Deferrisomatales; family Deferrisomataceae; genus Deferrisoma; species Deferrisoma sp. The sequence continues at coordinate 15,648 of NZ_BAAHFQ010000034.1, read as the reverse complement.
TCGTCCACCGAGACGCCGAGCTTGGGCAGTTTCTGGTGGAGCTTGGCGTTCACCTCCCGGTTCGTGCGGATGCACTCCCGGGCGCCCTTCCGGAGGGCCTCCTGCACGTTCTTGGGCAGGCCGTTCCAGAAATCCGCGTTCACGACGATGACCGTCTCGGTCAGGGTGTGGTTCAAGAGGGTCACGTGCTTGTTGACCTCGGTGAACTTCATGAGGATCGAGGTCAGGAGCGGGTTGTCCTGGCCGTCGATCACCCCCTGCTGGAGGGCGTTATACACCTCGGGGAACGGCATCGGCACCGGGGTCACCCCGAGGAGCTTGAAGGTGTCGAGGAAGATCGGTGCCTCCATGAGCCGGAGCTTGAGCCCCTTGAGGTCCTCGGGTTTGCGGACCGTCCGCTTGGAGTTCGTGAGGTGGCGGAACTCGTTTTCCGCAAACCCGATGGCCACGAACCCCTTGGGCTCGAAGAACCGGAAGAACTCCTTCTGGAACTCGGGGTCGTCGAGCACGGCGTAGGCGGTTTTGCGATCGGGCCACAAAAACGGCAGGTCGAGCGCCGCGGCCTCGGGCACGAAGTTGGAGAGCACGGCCGTGGTGATGGCCGCCATCTGGAGCGTGCCCATCTGGACCTGCTCGGCCATGGACCGCTCGCCGCCCAGTTGGCCCAGGGGGAACACCTTGACCTCCCACTCCCCCCCGGTTTCCTGTTTCACCACCTCGGCGAGCTTCAAGAGCCCCTGGTGCTGGCCGTGGAACGGTGGGGCCACGTGGCCCAGCTTGATCTCCTTGGCGGCCCACGCCGGGCCGACGGCCAACGCGAGGACGACGGCGAGGATCCCGACCCAACCCTTTCGCATGACCTTCCTCCTTTTTCGCTGGGGCTAAACGGCAAGTTGTGTCGCCCAAACGGCGAAACGAGCCTAGGCCGCGGGCCTCCTGTTGTCAACCCACCGGTGGGTGGGGAACCGGCTCCGCGCTTTACAGCCCCGACGAATAAACTATGTTTGCTGCCCGGGATGGAGAACGGGGTGCGACCGCCCGCTGTGGCAACCCCCGCGGATCCGGGCCGTGACGCGGAAACCCAAGAACGATTCACGGCCACCCAGCCGCCGAAAGCTCCGGTAGGCCACCGAGCGCGGCCTTTTCGCAGGCACAATATTACTCCGGCGGTTAGATAGACACGGTCGGGGGCATGGGGCCTGCTGGAGCGCCGGGCGTGGCTCCTACAGTCGCTGCATCCGGTACTCGGCCAAAGACTGGGACTCTTTCGGTCAATCGGATCGACAAATACGCCCAGAATTCCTGAGCGGTTCCGCCCATCCGGCTGAGTACCGGATGCAGCGTAAGCCGGATGCCGCACTCACGCACGGCCGGAAGCAGGCCCCATGCCCTCGCGAGCTCCTTGCGCGCCTCTATTGGCGCCGGGTTAATAAGTTCCGCCCCGGCCACACCGTGGGCCGCCGCCGTCTGGACCACGGGACCGGAGACCGCAGACCGACGACCGTAGACCGAAGTTACTTGGAGAGAGCGCCTTGAACCCACGAAGGAAATCGCCGAGCGCCGTCGCCGTGCTTCTTTTCACGTTCCTGGCCGCCTGCGGGGGGGCGGGGCGGGAGGTCCGGGTGGAGCCGGCCCGGGATTCCGCCGTGACCGTGCGGATCCAGGGGTATCACTTCGACCCCTCCCTGATCCACGTCCCCGCCGGCACCCGGCTCGCGGTGCGGGTGGTCAACGAGACCCCGGCCGAGCACACCTGGACCCTGCGGGCCCCGGACGGAACGGTGTGGGTGAACCTGGTGCTCCCGGGGGGCGAGGCCGCCCGAACCGTGGTGGACCTCGCCCAACCCGGGGTGTACGAGTTCTACTGCGACCGGACCTTCCACCCCCTGCTCGGCATGCGGGGCGAGATCCGGGCGGAGGCCGAGCCGTGAGGGGGGTGATCCGGTTCGAGCGGGTGCCGGGGGTGGCGCGGCTGGCCGATCCGAGGGCGGGGTTCGAGCCGCGGGCCTTCCCGGTGGAACTCCGGCGCGACCCGCTGACCGGACGGGCCGTGCGCGTCGGGCATTTCGGGGCGGTGCGGCCGGTCCCCCTGGATCCGGACGCCTACCGCCGGCCGGAGGTGCGGGGCCACTGCCCGTTCTGCCCCGAACACCGCGGCCGGGACCTGCCCCGGTTTCCCCTGGACGTCGCCCCCGAGGGCTGGCTCGAGGCCGGGGAGGCGGTGCTCGTACCGAACCTCTTCCCCTACGTGGCCCACGGCGCCGTGTGCGTGCTGACCCGGGACCACGTGGTGCCCCTCCAGGGGCTCACGCCTGGCCGTCTTGCCGCGGGGCTCGGGCTCGGGGCCGAGTACTGGCGGCGGGTCGGCCGGGCCGAACCGGCGTACCGGTACCCCGTGATGGGGTGGAACTACATGCCGCCCTCGGGCGGAGGGCTCGTGCATCCCCACCTTCAGTTCTTTCGGTTCCAGGTGCCCCCGGCCGCCCTGGCCGAGGCCCTGGCGGTGTCGCGGGCCCGTCCCGGTGCCTGGGCGGCCCTGGCCCAGGCCGAACGGGAGGCCGGCGAGCGCTACCTCGGCCGCACCGGGCCCTGGGAGTGGTTCGTGCCCTTCGCGCCGGTGGGGCTGTGGGGCGAGGTGTGGGCCCTGGCCCCGGAGATCCCGACCCTCGAGGCCCTTCTCGATCGGGGGTGGGACGACCTTCTGGCCGGGCTCGCGCATCTTCTGGGGCGGTTCGCCGCCCTCGGGATCCACAGCTTCAACGCCGCGCTGTTCGTGGGGCCGGAGGCAGCCGAACCCCTGCCGGCCCAGCTTCGGGTCGTGCCCCGCACGTTCCTCAACGACCGCGACCACGCCCCGGACCTCAACTTCTTCCAGGCCGTCCTGGCCGAACCGGTCTGCGCGGTGTGGCCCGAGCGGCTGGCGGGGGAGTTGCGATGGTACTATGAGTCCGGCGGCTAAATAGCCACGGTAGTGGGCATGGGGCCTGCTGGAGCGCCGGGCGTGGCTCCTACAGTCGCTGCATCCGGCACTCAGCCAACGACTGGGACTCTTCCGGCCAAGCGGACTGACGAAAACGCCAAGAGTTCCTGAGTGCTTTCGTCCATCTGGCTGAGTGCCGGATGCAGCGTAAGCCGGATGCCGCACTCACGCACGGCCGGAAGCAGGCCCCATGCCCCCGCGATCTTCTTGCGCGCCTGCATTGACGCCGGGTCAATAGGTATCGCCGGAGGCGGGTGGGGGACTGGTTCCGGCGCGGGCCGCGGGGCGGGTTGATGCCATGGCGGCGGCCGGGTAGCCTGGAATCCCTCGCGGGGAGAAAGGGCGAGATGGGGAGGATCGGATGAGCACGGCGGAGAAGATTCAGGAGAAGGTGAAGCGGCTGCCGGAACCCCTGCAGCGCAGGGTGCTCCGGTTTGTCTCGGCGCTCGAAGCGGGTAAAGATCCGGACGAGGCCTGGCGCCGGTTCTCCTTGGAACACGCCCTTCGGGGCCTCGAGGACGAGGACTGGTCGGACCTCACGGAGGAAGCCCTCTCGGAGCGGTGGGATTGAGGCGCCCCGGCGCCGTGGCGCTGCTTCGGTTCCCCGACACGAGTCTCGCCCCGGGGAAGTGGAGACCGGTGCTCCTCGTGGCTCCCACGCCGACTACCCACGAGGATTGGCTCGTCCTGATGATCTCCTCCCAGGTCCAGAGGGCGGTCCCCGGGTTCGACGAGCCGCTTCTCCCGTCGGAGCCCGATTTCCAGGCCACGGGGCTCCGGCGTCCGAGTGTCGTGCGACTGTCCCGTCTCGCGGTCGTGGAGGCGGCGCTGCTCAAGGGCGCGTTGGGCGAGGTCGCCCCCGAGCGGTTCGGGCGGATCACCGATCGCCTTGCCCGCTGGATTCGAACCGGCGGGGTCTGGCTACTCGTCCTCTCCGCGGTGCGCCCCTTCCGCCCCACGCACCGCCTTTTTCAACGCGGCCGCGTGGACCTCGCCGGCCACGTGGAGCGGGTTCGTGAGGAACACGTTGGGGTTGGCCTTGGCGTAGCAATGGAACTGGGTCTCGAGGCCCAGGCGGGGGATCGCCTCGTCCACGGGCAGACCCAGCACCTTCCGGGCCGCCTTCCAGGTGGCCCCGCAGGGGGCCCCCCGCTTCACCTCGATCGCCGCGATCTTCCCGTCCTCGATCTCCACGCAGAACTCGGGTGCCCCGAACGACTCGGCGTACGCCCCCAGTTCCCCGATCCGGCCCAGGGTGCAGCAGGTGGTGGGGGTGTGGCCCCGGGGGAGCTTTCGGCCCGAGGCCACGATGGGTTTCCCGGCGGCCTCGCACCGGTCGAGCAGGAACCCGGTGAGGTCCGGGTGGTAGAGGTGGTCGAGCACGAGGTCGGCCCAGGCCAGGAGCTCGTCCAGGTCGGGGGGGAAGTGGTCCTGGGGGTCGTCCACGATCGGCGGGAACGGGCCGTCGACGTCGATGACCCGGAGCTCCAGATCGGGCCGGAGCTCGCGCACGGCCCGGACCTTCTCGGCTCCCATGCCGTCGCGCTGAAAGACGAGGATGTGCTGCATGGTTTGGACTCCGTTGGGACGTTAGGACGTTGGGACGTTAGGACGTTGGGACGTGAAGACGTCGGGGGGCGCGGGCGCGCTGTCCATCGGGGGGACCGACGGTCCGGCCTCCCCGGCCTTCCGGCGGGGCGGTGAACCCGTCGGCCCCTCGGGCCCGGCGGGCGCCGGCTGCGGCCGGGTTTCCGTCGCGTGGGCCTCGGGACCCCGGGCCAGGGACACCGCGAGCGCCGCGAGGCAGGCGCCGAGCCCCACGGCCATGGCGGTCCGCCATCCGGCCACGAACCGAACCGGGTCCGCGGCCGAGGGGGTCCCGGCCACCCACCGGAACGCCGCCCCCCCGAGGGCGATGCCGAGCACCATCCCGAGATTTCGGGCCACCGCGGCCACCCCGCCGGCCACGCCGAGCCGTTGGGGCGGCACCGCGCCCATGATCGACGAGGTGTTGGGCGGGCTGAAAAGCGCGCTCCCGGCCCCGAGGAGCCCGAGGGCCAGGAGCACCGCGGGCAGCGGGGTGTGGGCCCCGAGAAGGAGGAGCCCGAGGAGCGAGAGGCTCCGCACCCCGAGCCCCACGGCCGTGAGCTTCCCGTACCCGATGCGGTCCGAAAGCCCTCCGGCCCAGGGGGCCAGAAGGCTCATGACGAGCGGCGGCACCGTGAGGACGAGCCCGAGGGTGCGGGGCCCGAAGCCCCGAAGCTCCGCGAGGTAGAACGGCAGGAGGAACACGGCCACGAACCCCGAGAGGTAGGCGAGCACCGCGGCCCCCACCGCCGCCGTGAAGGCCCGGTTGCGAAACAGGGCGGGGTCCACCAGGGGCCACGGGGCGGTTCGCTGCCGGGCCCAGAAGGCGACCAGACAGACGGCCCCGAACCCGAGGAGCGCCCACACCCGGCCCGACGCTCCCCCCCAGGCCGCGAGCCGGTTTACGCCCAGCACGAGCGAGACGAGCCCCAGGGTCAGGAGGGCGGCGCCGACGCCGTCGAACCCCTCCCGCCGGCTGCCGAACCGCAGGGCCGGCAAGGTGCGGCCCGACCACCACCAGGCCACGAGCCCCACCGGCAGGTTGATCGCAAAGAGGCTCCGCCACCCCCAAACCCCCAGCAGGATGCCGCCCAGGGCCGGGCCCGTTGTGAGCCCGGCCGCCACGGTGGTGCCCACGAGCCCCAGGGCCCGGCCCCGGTGGGCCGCCGGGAACACCGCCGTCACGATGGCCGGGGAGCACGCCATGAGCATGGCCGCGCCGGCCCCCTGCACGGCCCGGGCCGCCACGAGCAACCACGCGTCGGGAGCAAAGGCGCACAGCCCGGAGCCCAAAGTGAACACCCCCAGGCCCCACCGGTACACCCGGCGCTGGCCCACCAGATCGGCGAGCCGGCCGAAGGCCAGCAGAAGCCCCGTGATGACCAAGAGGTAGGCGTTCGGCACCCACTCCACCACGGCCAGCGTGGAGCCGAGGTCCCGCCGGATGGCCGGCAGGGCCACGTGCACCACGCTCGAGTCCAGGGTGGCCATGAACACCCCGGCCGCCACGCAGGAGAACGCGGGCCAGGGGGAGGAGGGTCGCTCGGCGTCCATGGGTGCACGGTGCGGCACCCTCCGACGGCGTGTCAAGACCCCGGGGGCACCGGCGAGGTTGACACGGTCGCTCAAGAACCCGCAGGCTTCGGCCGACCGGTAGAGAAGGCCCTTCCCCCGGGAATGCCCCCATTTTCGCGCATCAGCAGAGGAAACCGGACGGGTGGACCGACACCGATTGAGGCGCCTTTGGGCGCTCCTGTGCGCGAGCGTAGCGCTCGCGGTGTGCTGCCCCGGCGGGGCGCGCGCCCTGGACCTCTCTCCCGAGGAACGGGTCTGGCTCGAGGTCCACGGCGCCGAGGTGCGCTGGTGCCCCATCCCCACCTACGCGCCCCTGGACTTCCTCGACAACGCCGGCCGTCCCTCCGGCATCGCGGCCGAATACGTGGCGCGCATCCAGGAGCTTTCGGGCGTGCGGATCCGGGCCGAGGCATGCCGCGACTGGGCCGACATCCTCACTCGGGCCCGGCGGCGGGAGATCGACCTCGTGGCGAGCGTCGAAAAAACCCCGGCCCGAAGCGAATACCTCGCCTTTACCCGGCCCTACATCACGATCCCCGTGGTGATCCTGGTTCGGCGGAGCCTCGACCGGGACCTCACCCTGGACCAGATGGCCGGGATGCGGGTGGCCGTGCCCCGGGGCTACGCCACCCTGGAGTGGGTGCGGGAGAACCACCCACGGGTGATCGTTGAGCCCACCCGGGACGACCCCGAGGCCCTCCAGGCCGTGTCGCTGGGCCGGGCCGACGCCGCCCTCGTGGACCTGGCGGTGGCGTCCTACTACATCGACCGGCTCGGCATCACGAACCTCCGGGTGGCCGGCATGTCGGGGTTCGAGTGGAATCTGCGCTTCGGGGTGCGAAGCGACTGGCCCGAACTCGCCTCGCTCCTGGACAAGGCCCTGGCGGCCATTCCCCCGGCCGAGCACGAGGCGATCCGCCGCCGGTGGATCGGCCTCATCGAACCACCCTGGTACCGCCGGCCGGCGGTCTGGGGCACGGCCCTCGGGGTCGTCGGGGGCCTCGGGGTGCTGTTGGGGCTGGTCGTCGCGTGGAACCGGGCCCTGGCTCGGCAGGTGAGGGAGCGCACGGCCGAGCTCGACGGGGCCCGGCGGACGCTCGCGGCCGTGCTCGACGCCATGGACGCCCAGGTGTTCGTGGCCGACCTCGAGACCCACGAGGTTCTCTTTGCCAACGCCCGGATGCGGGAGGCCTTCGGCACCGATCCCGTGGGCCGGCCCTGCTGGGAGGTGTTCCGCCACCGCGACGGCCCCTGCGACGACTGCACGAACCCCCGGCTCGTGACCCCGGAGGGAGAGCCCGCGGCCCCGGTGGTCTGGGAGGGTCGGAACCGGGTCACCGGCCGGTGGTACCTCAACGTGGACCGGGCCATCCGCTGGATCGACGGCCGGCTCGTGCGCCTCGAGACCTCCACCGACATCACGGACCAGAAGGCCCTCCAGGACCGGCTGCGCGAGGCCCAGAAGCTCGAGGCCGTGGGCACCCTGGCCGGCGGCATCGCCCACGACTTCAACAACATCCTCGCGGTCATCTTGGGGAATGCCGAACTGGCGCTCCTGAACCCGCCGGCCGACCCGGGGTTGCGGCGACGCCTGGAGCGGATCCTGGAGGCCTCGGAACGGGCGCGCCAGGTGGTGGCCCAGCTTCTCGCCTTCTGCCGCAAGACCGAGGGGCCGCGCCGGCCCGTGGAGGCGGCCCGGGCCGTGGGCGACGCCCTGGTGCTCCTGCGGGCGGCCATCCCCAAGACGGTGGAGATCGAGGAGCGCCTCGCCCCCGAGGCGGGCTGGGTGCTCGCCGACCCGGCGGCGCTCCAGCGGATCGTGATGAACCTGGTCACCAACGCCTACCAGGCCGTGGGCCCACGAGGGGGGCGGGTCCGGGTCGCCGTGGCGCCCGACCGGGACGGGGTCCGCCTCGAGGTGGCCGACGACGGGCCCGGTATTCCGGAGGACGTGCTGCCCCGGATCTTCGAGCCCTACTTCACCACCAAGGGGGTGGGCGAGGGGAGCGGGCTGGGGCTCGCCGTGGTCAAGGGGCTCGTCGAGGCGATGGAAGGCCGGATCGAGGTCGAGAGCGAGCCCGGCCGCGGGGCGCGGTTCACCGTGTGGCTGCCCCGGGCGGCTCCCCCCTCGGACGAGGAGACCGGGGAAGACGAGGCCCCCCGGGGTCGGGGGGAACGGGTGCTCGTGGTGGACGACGAGCCGGCCGTGGGAGAGGCCGCGGCCGCGATGCTTCGGGCACTGGGGTACCGGGCCGAGTTGGTGGCCGACCCGGCCGAGGCCCTGGCCCGGGTCGAGGCCGAGCCCGGGGCGTGGGACCTCGTGCTCTCCGACCAGACCATGCCGGGGATGACCGGGGACGAGCTCTGCCGTCGCCTGCGCCGGGCGGCCCCGGACCTCCCGGTGCTCCTGTGCACGGGGTACCACGAGACCCTCGACGAGTCCGCCGCGGCCGCGGCCGGGGCCGCCGGGCTCGTGTTCAAACCGCTCACGGCCGGCGAGCTCGCCCGGGCGGTGGCGGCGGCCCTGAGGATGGAACGGCCGTCCCAGACGGAGGTGGCATCGTGATCCGCCGCATCTCCTTGGTCACCCACTTCGCGTTGCGGTGTTTGGTCTGCCTGGCGGTAGCGGTGGCCGTGGGCGGGTGGGTGGTTACCCGGGCGGTCGAGGAGAGCGCGTTGGCCCGCGCCCGGGACGTCACGGCCGCGGTGGTGGCCCGGGAGATCGTAAAGGAGGTGCCGGCCGAGGTGTTCGCCACGCCCCAGACCGGGGAGCGCTACCAGGCCTTTGCCGAAACCGTGGAGCACCTCACCCTGGGGCCGAGGGTTGTGCAGTTGAAACTGTGGGGCCAGGGTGCGGTGGTGATCTGGTCCCGGCAGGAAGAACTCGTCGGGCGCCGGTTCCCGGACAACCCGGAGCTTTGGGAGGCCTTCGAGGGGCACGTGGAGGCGGAGCTGAGCGGGCTGGAGAAGTCCGAAAACCGCTACGAGCGGCCCTACGGCCGGCTCCTGGAGCTTTACGTGCCCATCCGGTACGGCGCCGGCCCGGTGGTGGGGGTGGCCGAGGTGTACGAGGACATCTCCCCGGTGCTCGCGGAGGTCGCCCGGCTCAAGGGCCGGGTCTGGGGGGTGAGCGCCGTCGGAGCGGGGCTCGTGTTCCTCGTGCTCCTGGGGGTGGTGGTCCGGGCGGACCGGCGGATCCGGGAGCAGACCCTGGCCCTCGAGCGGTCGGAGGAGCGGTTCCGGACGCTGGTGGAGTCGGCCCCCGATCCGATCGTGGAAACGGACGCCGACGGCCGGGTGGTTTTCGCCAACCGGGCCGCGTGCGATCTCCTGGACCTCGGGGGACGGGGCCCGGAGCCCCCGTGCCTGTTGGAACTCGCCGTCGAGGCGGACCGGGAGGCGTTTCGGGGCTGGCTTTGCCCGGACCGGGGACAGCGGGAACGGCTGGAGGTGCGGTTCCGGGGCGCTGGGGGCGAGGAGATCCCGGCCCGGATCTCGGGCGCCGTGCGGGAAGTCGAGGGCGGGCCGGTCCACACCCTGATCCTCCGGGACCTGCGGCGGGAGAAGGCCCTCGAGGCTTCCCTCGTCGAGAGCGAGCGGAGGGCCGCGCTTTCGGCCCTGGCCGCGAGCATCGGCCACGAGATGAACAATGCCCTGGCCGTGGTGGTGGCGGGGCTCGAACGGCTCGAGGAGGCCGCGCTTCCCGGGGATCTGCGAAAGTACGTGGCGTGGCTGGCGGCGGCCACGGAGGAGCTCTCGATCCACGCCCGAAACCTGCTGGAGCTCGGCAAGCCCCGCCCGCCCGCGTTCGGCGCCATGGACCCCAACGAACTGGTCGAACGAAACGTCGAGGTGCTCACCCGCTCCGGCGTCCTGAAACGGGTGGCGGTGCGGATGCGCCCCGACCGCGGGGCGCCCCTGGTCTGGGCCGATCCCGCGCTCCTCGACCAGGTGGTTCGAAACCTCCTCATCAACGCGGTTCACGCCGTGGGGGGCACGGGAACCCTCGAGATCGGGGTGCGCCGGCGGCCCGAGGGCGGGGCCGAGATCTTCGTGGCCGACGACGGGCCGGGGCTGCCCCCCGGCGCCGAAGAGAAGGTGTTCGAACCCTTCTTCACCACCAAGCCCGCCGGGGAGGGCACCGGCCTGGGCCTTTACATCTCGCGCCAGATCGTCCGGGAGCATGGGGGCGATCTCGCGCTGGAGAACCGCCCCGAGGGCGGTGCCGTGGCCCGGATCCAGCTGCCTTCGGCCCGGGAGGCGGCGTAGGTTGGGGGGGGGGCCGTCCGGGGGACCGGTTCCGGCCTCCACCCGCCGCTTCATGGGAGACCCCGGAACGTATCCCAGGTGTTCCTCCGAGGCACACCTGGCGCCCCCCGTCGCCCAGGCCCCTCGTTCTTTCCCCCTCTCCCCCAGATTGCTATGCTCGCCGCCGTCCTGTTTCCCGGTGTCCATTCGGAGGGGGAGTCCTCCGAGCCCCTGTGGGGCTCCGCGAGTAGCGGGGTAACGTCCGGCTCAGGGGCCGATAGGGGCTCGGAGCCCGGGTCAGGTGCCAGAGGGAAGAGGGCAGGGGGCTGACCTCTGCCCTCCGAATTCTGATCCCTGACACCGCAGGCGCCCCCACAAGATGGCAGAGGCGGTGACGCCGGGATCCCCCATGGTTTTGGCCGCCGAGCCGCCTAGCCGCCTAGCCGCCTGGCGGACGTTTCCTGGGAGGAGGTGCGCGATGGCCGTGCGAGGAGAGGTCCTGGACGAGACCGCGGCGCGGGCCCTGTTGGAGGGGGCCGGCGTTCCCCTCGTGCCCCAGCGGGAGGTCGGGTCGGCCGACGAGGCCGTGGCCGCGGCCCGGGAGCTGGGGTTCCCCGCGGTGGTGAAGGGCCTGGGCGCCGCCCACAAGACCGAGGAGGGCCTGGTGCGCCTGGGCCTCGCCGACGAGGCCGCGGTCCGGCGGGCCGCCGAGGATCTCCTGGCCCGGGTTCCGACCCTGGCCGTGCAGCCCCAGGTCGCCGGCCGCCGGGAGTTCCTGCTGGGCGCCTACCGGGACGAGCGGTTCGGTCCGGTGGTCGTGTTCGGCCTGGGCGGGGTGCTCACCGAGGCCCTGGGCGACGTGGCGCTCCGGGTGGCGCCAGTGGGGGAGGCCGAGGCCCTGGCCATGGTGGGGGAACTCCGGTCCCGGAAGCTCCTCGGGTCGTTCCGGGGCGAGGCCGCCGTGGACCGGGAGGCCCTGGCCCGGGCCGTTGCGGGGCTTTCGCGCCTCGTGGCCGAGCGGCCGGAGATCGCCGAGGTGGACCTGAACCCCTTGATCGCCCGGGCCGACGGCTCGGTGGTGGCCGTGGACGCGCTGGTGGTCCGGGGCGAGCCCAAGGCCGGAGGTGCGCCCCGGCCGCCCGTGGACACCGGGGCCCTGGCCCGGATCTTCCATCCCCGGTCGGTGGCCGTGGTGGGGGCCTCGGCCGGGTTCGGCAAATGGGGGAACGCGATCCTCACGAACCTCCTGGCCGGCGGGTACGAGGGCCGGGTGTACCCCGTGAACCCCCGGGGCGGCACCCTGTGCGGGCTTCCCGTGCTCCGGTCGGTGGACGAGCTGCCCGACGGGGTGGACCTGGCCATCGTCACCGTGCCGGCCGACAAGGTGGGGCCGGCCGTGGAGGCGCTGGCCCGGCGGGGGGTGCGCCACGCCGTCATCGTCTCCTCGGGGTTCCGGGAGGCCGGGGGCGACGGGCCCGAGAGGGAGGTCCGGCTCGTGGCCCGGGCCCGGGAACTGGGGCTCACCCTCATCGGCCCCAACACCATGGGCATCGTGAACCCCCACGCCCGCCTCTACGCCACGGGAGCCCACGTGCGGCCCGGCCCCGGCGGCACCACCCTCGTGTCCCAGTCGGGGAACCTGGGGGTCCAACTCCTCTCCTTCGCCCGGGCCCAGGGCCTCGGGATCCGGGCCTTCTGCGGCACGGGGAACGAGGCCATGACCGGGGTCGAGGATTTCCTCGAGGCCCTGGAGTGCGACGACGCCTCCGAGGTGGTGGCCCTCTACCTCGAGGACATCCGGGACGGCCGCCGGTTCTTTGAGGCGTGCCGCCGGGTCAGCCGCAGGAAGCCCGTGGTGGTGCTGAAGGGGGGCCGCACGGGCGCCGGCCAGCGGGCCGCGGCGAGCCACACCGGGGCGCTCGCCGGCGACACCAAGGTGTTCGAGGCGGCCTGCCGCCAGGCCGGGGCCGTGTGGGTGACCCAGCCGGGGGATCTCCTCGACGTGTCCGCCGCCTTCTCGGCCGTGCCCCTGCCCCGGGGGAACCGGGTGGCCGTGGTCACCTGGGGCGGGGGGTGGGGCGTGGTCACGGCGGACCTGTGCGCCGAGGAGGGGCTCGAACTCCCCGACCTTTCCCCGGGGAGCCTCGCGGCCCTCGACGCCCTTCTACCCCCCTATTGGAGCCGGGGGAACCCGGTGGACCTGGTGGGAGAGCCCGACCCCCAACTGCCGCGCAAGGCCCTGGAGATCCTCCTCGCGGACCCCGGCATCGACGCCGTGATCCACCTGGGCCTCCTGGGCCGGGGGGCGGTGGTGGGCGCCATGCTCGAGTCGTCCCGGGCGGCCGACCCGGACCGGGACGAGGGGTTCCTGGCCCAGGTGGAGCGGATGATCGGCGCCTTCGACGCGGGCCTGCTCCGGGCCTCGGCCGAACTCATGGACCGGTTCGGCAAACCCGTGGTGGGCGTAAGCCTGGTGCCCGACCCCGAGGCCCGCACCCTCGTGCCCGTGGCCGGCACCGACCGCAGGGCCCTGGTGTTCCCGGCCCCCGAGCGGGCCGTGCGCACGCTCGCTCGCCTCGCCGAGTACGCGGCGCGGCGGGAAACGCCCTAGGCCCCCGCGCCCGCCCCCCGGCGGGCCTCTTTAGCCGCTCAGGGCGTTTCGCACCGCGTCGGCCAGGCCGCGCAGGGTGAAGGGCTTGGGGAGGAAGGGGACGCCCTCGCCCAGCACGCCGGGGGGCAGGGCGGCGCCGGTGTAGCCCGACATGAACAACGCCCGCAGGTCCGGGCGGTTTTGCCGCAGGCGCTCCACCAGCTCCTTCCCGCTCATGTGGGGCATGACCACGTCGGTGAGGACGAGATCGGGCCGGAGGCCCTTCTCCTCGACGAGTAGGAGGGCCTCCCCGCCGTTCGCCGCCAGGGTCACGTCGTACCCCAGTTGGGTGAGCATGGTCCCCAGGAGTTCCCGGATCGCGGGCTCGTCCTCCACCACCAGGATCCGCCCCCGGCCGCCCTCGGGGGGAGCGGCGGGGCGGGCCCGGGCGTCCGGCCGGGCCTCGGCCTCGGCCCGGGGCAGGTAGATCTTGAACGTCGTGCCCCGGCCGGGTTCGGAGTACACCCAGATGTGGCCCCCCGACTGCTTCACGATGCCGTACACCGTGGCGAGCCCCAGGCCCGTGCCCTTCCCCTCCTCCTTGGTCGTGAAGAACGGCTCGAAGATGTGGCCGAGGGTCTCCTCGTCCATGCCGCAGCCCGTGTCCGAAACCGAGAGCAGCACGTAGCGCCCCGGCTCCACCCCCGGGTGGGTGGCGGCGTAGGCCTCGTCCAGGTCGGCCTCCGCGGTGGCGATGTGGAGCCGGCCCCCGTCGGGCATGGCGTCGCGGGCGTTCACCGCCAGGTTCAGGATCACCTGCTCCATCTGCCCCGGGTCCACCCTCACCCGGCCGATGTCCGAACGGAGGTCGAGGTCCAGTACGATGTCCTCGCCGATCAGGCGCCGGAGCATCTTCTCGAACTCCTGCACCAGTTCGTTGAGATCCACGACCCGGGGCTGGAGGGTCTGCTTCCGGCTGAAGGCGAGGAGTTGGCGGGTCAGTTTGGCGGCGCGCCACCCGGCCTCCACCATGGCCTCGACCTTGGGCCGCAGGGGGTCGTCCGGCGGGAGCTTTTCGACGATGAGTTCGCCGTAGCCCAGGATCACGTTGAGCATGTTGTTGAAATCGTGGGCCACGCCGCCGGCCAGGCGGCCGATCGACTCGAGCCGTTGGGCCCGGTAGAACTGCTCCCGGATGGCCTCCTTCTCCCGTTGCTCGCGGTCGCGCTGGAGCCGGGCCCGGAGGATCGGGGCCACGTGGGCCGCGATCCGTTCCACCAACGCCACCTCCTCCTCCCCGTAGGGTTCGTCCTTGTTGACGAGGAGGAGGTTCCCGACGAGTTCGCCGCCGTGGACGAGGGGCACCGCGAGGGCCCGGCGGATCGGCGCGTGGCCCTCGGGCACCGGGGAGGGTTCGTCCGACACCACGGTGCGCTTTTCCCGCATGGCCCGGCCCCACGGGCCGGTCCACTGCTCGGGCGGAAACCGGACCGCCTCGCCCCGGGGTGCGTGCCCCGGCCAGGCGGCCCCGGCGAGGGACGGGCAGACCCAGTCCCCGCTGTCGCCGATGTAGCCGAGGACGCCCAAGGGGCTCCCGGTGACGTTCCGGACCACGTCGAGCACCCGGCGGAACGCCTCGTCTTCCGGCGCCGTGAGGAAGATGCGGGAGATCTCGTCCCGGATCGCGAGTTCCCGCTCCGAGCGGCGAAGGGCCTCCTCCGCCCGTTTGCGGGCGGTGACGTCGCGGACGGTCAAGAGCGTGGCCGGCCGGCCGTCCCAGGTGATCCGGGCCGCCCGGGCGGCGCCGATGCGGATCTCCCCGTCCTTCGGGATCTCGATCTCCCGTTCGCCGGCCTCCTCGGGCCACGGGGGGAGGCCCGCGTCCTCCCCGACCCGGAGGGGCCGGCCGAACAGGGCTTCGGCCGCCGGGTTGGCGAAGAGCACCTTGCCCTCGCGGTCCACCAGGACGACGGCGTCGGGGGTCTGCAGGACCAGGTGGCGGAAGAGTTCCGTGGCCTCCCGGTGTTCCCGGGCGAGCCTCCGCCGGTCCAGGACCGACCGGATCCGGTGGGGCAACTGGCGGATGTGGGCGGGGCTCTTGACGACGTAGTCGTCGACGCCCCGGCGCAGGGCCTCCACCGCCACCTGCTCCGAGCCGGTGCCGGTCACCAGGATCACGGGCAGCTCGGGGGCGAGGTCCCGAAGCCGGTCCACGATCTCGAGCCCGGTGAACCCCAGGATGTTGAAGTCCGTCAGGAGGACGTCGTGGCGCTCGGCGTCCCGGAGGGCCGCCACCTCCTC
The DNA here is from genome assembly GCF_054681715.1 of Deferrisoma sp. Lineage (NCBI taxonomy): Bacteria > Pseudomonadati > Thermodesulfobacteriota > Deferrisomatia > Deferrisomatales > Deferrisomataceae > Deferrisoma > Deferrisoma sp. The sequence continues at coordinate 367 of NZ_BAAHFQ010000034.1, read as the reverse complement.
GAACGTGGACGCCAGCGTCACGGAAAACCCCCCGTCCTCCACCTCGAGGGCGTGACGGATCAGGGCCTGGTCGTGGGGGTTGTCGTCCACCACGAGAACCCGGACGCGGGGCGGGCCGTTCTCCTCTCGTGTTTTGGTTGCCATATTCCGAACCTCGTTCGGCCGACGGGTCGCCGGCCCGGGTCATTCGCCCCCTTTGGGGGGCTTTACGTTGAGGGTGATCCAGTAGTTCTACTTCGTCAGATTTTCACAACTCGTTGCTTTGTTTGGCTTTTCTGATGTGTGATGCCATCGCAGATGCCCTTCGCCGGTGACGTCGGGCCATCTGCGCCAGAGCGTCCTCCAATGTCACGTTCGCGCGCGGCAG
>NZ_BAAHFQ010000033.1:0-27303 GCF_054681715.1 Deferrisoma sp. | reverse complement strand
CTGGAGCGGGAAACGGGATTCGAACCCGCGACTTCGACCTTGGCAAGGTCGCACTCTACCACTGAGTTATTCCCGCTCGTCGTTAGGCTGCGTAGTATCCACATCCGGCCCGGCCGAGTCAACCCCCTTGGCCGCCCGGTAGAGGGCAAGGACCCGGTCCACGAACCGGCGGGTCTCCGGGTACGGGGGCACTCCGCCGTAGCGGTCCACGGCGGCCGGGCCGGCGTTGTAGGCGGCGAGCGCGAGATCGAACCGTCCCCCGTAGCGTTCCACGAGGCGCGCCAGGTAGGCGGTACCGCCCTGGACGTTGTCGCGGGGGTGGTAGGGATCCAGCACCCCGAGTTCCCGGGCCGTGGCCGGCATGAGCTGCATGAGCCCCACGGCCCCCTTGGGCGAGACGGCCCGGGGGTTCTCCCCCGACTCCACCTGGATCACGGCCCGCACCAGGAGCGGATCGAGGCCGTAGCGGGGCGCCGTGCGGTGGACCGCCTCGCGCCACGGGACCCGGGGGCGCTCGGTGCGGATCACCACCTCGCAGCCGGGCTCGGTGGGGGCGTCGGTGAAAAGGGGGACCCCGCCCTCCCCCGGGGTCCGGTACACGTCGGCCCCGGCGACGCCGGTGAGCGCCAGGGCCAAAGCCAGGCCGACGAGAGCCGGCAGGGACGCGTCAGCCACCCTTCCCATCGGTCCGCTGGTCCTTGACCCAGACGCTCCCGGCCTTGGACTTGGCGTAGCGCTTGAGCTGGGCCGCCACGTCCGCCACCTCACCCACGTGGGAGAAGGGCCGGACATCGGTGGACACCACGGCCACCGACACGCTCATGAGCGGAAACCGGGTCACCCGGCCGCGCCGGTCCTTGGTCTCGATGTAGCCCCTCTCCCGGTCTTCCGGGTCGTAGTAGAGGGGGATCACCCGGTCGAACCGCTCGACGATCCGCTGGGCGATGGCATCGGCCGACGCCGGGGTGGTGACCACCACGAAGTCGTCCCCGCCCACGTGGCCCACGAAGTCGTTGGGGCCCCCCAGGTCGCGCACGGCCTCGAGCAGGATGTCGGCGATCTGCCGGATCACCCCGTCGCCCCGGGCGAACCCGTAGCGGTCGTTGAAGGCCTTGAAGTGGTCGGCGTCGGCGTAGAGGACCGCGAGCGGCTCCCCCCGGCCGATCCGCTCCCCGATCACCTGCTCGATCGTGACGCTCCCGGGAAGCCCCGTGGTGCTCGAGGCGCTGAGGCCCGCCTGGGTGCGTCGCAGCAGCCGGTCCACCCGGGCCGCGAGCTCGGGGATGCTAAACGGCTTCGTGACGTAGTCGTCGGCCCCGAGTTTGAGGGCCCGGACCTTGTCGGTGTCCTCGGTGCGCGCCGAGAACACGATGATCGGGATGAGGGCCGTGCGGGGGTCCGCCTTCAGGGCCTCGATCACCTGGAACCCGTCCATGTCGGGCATGTTGATGTCGAGGAGAACGAGGTCGGGGTGAAACCGCTCCACCTTCTCCACGGCCTCGCGGCCGTCGAAGGCCACGAGCGGGATCATGCCGAGGCTCGTGACCACGTGGGACCCCAGGAGCACCACGCTCTGGTCGTCGTCCACCACAAGAACCCGCGGGATCGTCTGGGGGCCGGCGCGCCCCTGGCTCCGGGCCTGCTCGGCCGCCGCGATCACCGCCTCCGGGTCGGGGGGCGACTGGACGGGGATCCAGCCCGGGGTCGGGGCGTCGGCGCCGTTGGGCATCACCACGATCACCGGGCACTCCCCGCACACGTAGTGGTGGGCCACGAACTGGGCCGCAAGATCCCGGACCTCCGCCGGGAGATCCCACCACAGGACCACGGCGCCCGGCCTTTCCCTGAGGAGGCTCGCTGTGAACCCGTCGAGCCCCTCGTGGACCTCGGCCTCCCAACCGCGGGCCCGCAACCCTTCGGCCAACGCCCCGGCCTCGCCCGACGGCCCGAGGATCACGAACCGGCCCGGGGCGGTCACCGGGGCTCCCCCCGGGGAATCCGCCGCCGGTCGATCGGCAGGGCCACGGTGCACACGGTGCCCCGGCCCGGCTGGCTCTCGAACTCGATCGTGCCCCCGTGTTCCTCCACGATGAGGTGGGCCCGGGCGAGCCCCAGCCCCGTGCCCGAGGTCTTGGAGGTGAAGAAGGGGTCGAAGATCTCCTCCAGGTCCTCGGGGTCGATGCCGACCCCGGTGTCCCGGATCCGCACCTGCACCCAGTTCTCCACCGGACGGAAGTCCACGAACAGGTCGCCCCCGGCGGGCATGGCCTCGATGGCGTTCTCCAAGAGCCCCCCGAACAGGTCGGTCAGGAGCTCCGCGTCGCCGTACACGGCCGGCAGGTCCTCCGGCGCCTCGAACCGGACCCGCACCCCCTGGGCCTCGGCCCTCCCGGCCAGGCGACCGATACAATCCTCCAAGATCCCTCCCAGGTGCACCGGGGCGAACCGCGGCGTTCGCTCCCGGCTGAACGCCACGTAGTCCTCGATGTCCTGGACCATGCGCTCCAGGCGTTCCACCTCGCTCACGATCACGTCGAGGTACTTGCCCTCGGGCCGGCCGTCGAGCCGGCGCCGGAGTTTCCGGGCGAACCCCCCGATCGTTATGAGCGGGTTTCGGACCTCGTGGGCCACCCCGTCGACCACCCGGCCCAGGCTCGCGAGCTTTTTCGACTCGAGGTAGCGCTTCTCCAGGGCCTTCTGGTGGGTCAGGTCCCGAAGGGCCAGGATCAGGTGGCCCGGCTCAGGACGCTCCACCGCGGCCACGGCCGCCGGAAACCGGCCGGTGGGCCCCTCGAGGAACACCTCCCCTTCGTACCCCCCGGGCGAGGCCGCCTCCTCCCGCACCCGCTCCATCCACCGGCAGCGAAGCTCGGGGCAGACGAACCCCTCGGCGGGAACCCCCACCAGGTCCTCGACCCGCCGGGCCAGGAGCCGCGCGGCCGCCCGGTTGGCGGCCACCACCCGGTTCTGGGGATCGACGTGGAGGAGCGCCGTGGGCGCGTCGAAGAACACCCGGGCCAGCACGTGGGCCTCCACCTGGGGCGGCAGGGGCGCCTCGGAGTGGATGTAGGCCTGGAGCTCGGCCCGGGTGAGGTGGATCTGGAGGGACTTCAGGAGGATGTCTTCGCGAAACGGCTTCGTGATGTAGTCGTTGGCCCCGAGCCGCAGGGCCTTCATGGCCGTGCGCTCCGAGCCGTGGCCCGTGAGCACCACCACCACGGTCTCGGGGTGGATCCGCTTGATCTGGCGAAGGACGTCGAGGCCGTGAAGCCGCGGGAGATTGAGGTCGAGGACGACGGCGTCGGGCAGGGTATCGGTGAACCGTTTGAGCCCTTCGAGCCCGTCGGCGGCCAGGGAGCACTCGTACCCGTGGGCGGTCAGCCGCTCCACCACGAGCCGGCCGAGGAACTCGCTGTCCTCCACCACGAGCACGCGCTTGGACACGGAAGCGGCGTGGGCCGGGGAACCGGCGCCCCCCGGCCCTGGCGCGCTAGAAGTCGTCGGTGTGGCAGCACTTGAATTTGGGTTTGCCCGATCCGCACTCACAGGGTGCCCCGTGGCATTTGCTGAAGGCCTTCTTGGATCCGCAGGGACAAAGCTCAACATCCTCTTCGGCCACTTGGCACCCGCGCTTGAGCACGTTGTCGGAGGTGTGGAACAGGTCTTTCTGGCTCATCGCTGCCTCCTTCTGGAAAACACGGGGATGGGATCACCGTCCCGACAGGGTAGCAACGTTTTTCCCGTTGGCAAGGAAGGCGGGCACCTCGGACGGGGCTTGCACCGAAGGGGGCACCGGGGTGCGAAACCCCAGGAACCGCACCCCGGCCGCCGCGGCCGCGGCCCGATCGAGCTCGGAGTCGCCCACGTACACGGCCCGTTCGGCCGGGCAGCCGAGGTCTTCGAGGCACCGGAGGAGGAGGTCCGGGTGGGGCTTGGGCCGGGCCACGTCGCGCACGGTGACCACGTGGTCGACGAGATCCAGAAGGCCCACGGCCTCGAGCACCTTGCGGGCGCTCCGGCCCCGGTTCGTGGCCACGGCCGCCCGCCGGAACCCGTCGCGGGCCGAGAGAACCTCGCGCCAGCCCGGCTCCGGCTCCAGGAGGGGCAGGAACCGGAGGTAGTCCACCCGGTCGGCGAAAGCCCGGGCCTCGTCCCGGAGCTCGGGCGGGAAAAAGGCCTCGATGACCTGGGGGGTGGACAGGGTGTGGAGCCGCGCCAGGGCCGGCCGGTCCGACTCGGCGACCTCGGGCAGCCCGAACGCCCGAAACAGGTGGTTGTAGTAGGCGAGGTTCGCCCGCTCGGAGCGGATCAGAACCCCGTCGCAGTCGAGGATGAGCAGATCGATCCCGCCGGTTTCCATCGCGGCCCTTCCCTCGCGTGCCTTTTGCCCCCGGGTGGCCCCGCAGCATACAGGCCCGGGCGGGGCGCGGGCAACGCGCGGGCCCGGGGGATCAGGCCGTCTCGATCCGGGCCGCCTCCTCGAGCCCGTACCGGGCGATGGCCATCTCCCGCAGCACGTACTTTTTCACCTTGCCCGAGGCCGTAAGCGGCATCTCGGGCACGAACATCACGTACCGGGGAATCTTGTGGCGGGCGATCCGGCCGCGGCAGAACTCGCGAACCTCGTCCTCGGTGAGGTCCCACCCGGGTTTGGGCACCACGGCCGCCAGCACCTGTTCGCCGTAGCGCTCGTCGGGCACCCCCACCACCTCCACCTGGAGGATCCCCGGGTGGGTGTACAGGAACTCCTCGATCTCCCGGGGGTAGATGTTCTCGCCGCCCCGGATGATCATGTTCTTGAGCCGGCCGGTGATCCGGCAGTAGCCCTCCTCGTCCATGACGGCGAGATCCCCCGTGTGGAGCCAGCCCTCCGGATCCACGGCCTGGGCCGTGGCCTCGGGCATCTTGTAGTACCCGATCATGGTGTTGTAGCCCCGGGAGCACAGCTCGCCCTGGGCTCCGGGGGGAACCTCCCGTCCCGTGTCGGGGTCCACGATCTTCACCTCCACCCCCGGCAGGGCCCGGCCCACGCTCGCGACCCGGCGCTCCACCGGGTCGTGGCGGCGGGTCATGGTGATGCCGGGGCTCGCCTCGGTCTGACCGTAGGTGATGCACACCTCGGACATGTGCAGGTCCCGGCGCACCCGCTTCATGAGCTCCACCGGGCAGGGGGCCCCGGCCATGACGCCGGTGCGCAGGCTCGAGACGTCGTACGTCCCGAACTCCGGGTGGTTCAAGACGGCCAGGAACATGGTGGGCACGCCGTGGAGCGCCGTGCAGCGCTCCCGATGGACCGCCTCGAGCACCCCCTTGGGGTCGAAGGCCTCCAGGATCACCATGGCCGCCCCGTAACAAGCGCAAAGCAGGGTGCTCATCACGCACCCGAAGCAGTGGAAGAGCGGCACCGGGATGCAGAGCCGGTCGGCCGGGCCGAACCCCAGGATCTCGCCCTGGGCCAGGGCGTTGTTGACGATGCCCCGGTGGGACAGGAGAACCCCCTTGGGGAACCCGGTGGTGCCGCTCGTGTACTGCATGTTGATCGGCTCGTCCGGCCGGAGCTCCGCCTCCCGGGCCGCCAGGGCCTCGGGGGGCACCCCGTCGGCCAGGGCCTCCACCTCGCCGAACCCCGTAAACCCCTCCGGCGTGTTCGGCCCAATGTGCACCACCCGGCGGAGCCGGGATAGGTCGGCGTCCGGTTCCTTGCCGGCCAGGAGGTCGCGCATCACGGCCACGTAGTCCACGTCGCGGAACCCGTCGGTCAGGAACACGGTGGTGGCGTCGGACTGCCCGAGCACGTAGCCCACCTCGTGGCGCTGGTAGTTCGTGTTCACGGTGACCAGGACGGCGCCCACCTTGGCCGTGGCGAACTGGAGCAGCACCCATTCGGGCACGTTCGTCGCCCACACGGCCACGTGCTCGCCCTTCGCCACGCCGAGCGCCAGGAGGCCCCGGGCCAACCGGTCCACCCGGTCGCGCAGCTCCCGGTAGCTCCACCGCAATCCCCGGTCGGGGTACACGACGGCGTCGGCCTCGGGAAGGGCGGCGGCCGCCCGGTTCAGCACCTCCCCCACGGTCCACGACACGATCTCCACGGCTCGAACCTCCTTCGGCGCGCTCGGGTTACCGGAACCAGCGGGCGCGGGAACGTACACATATGGTGAACCTGGAGCAAGCCCCGAACCCGGGATGGCCCGTTTTTTTGGTTAGACCAAAGCGGAACGCCCTCCCCGTGGGGAAGGTTTACCTAGACAAAAACAGGGCCACCACCCCCCGTCGCACTTTTTTTGACTTTGCATGTCAATTTCCCCTTGACCCCGACCGGGACACGCTGATAAAAACCATTTGCAACAGCGCAAGAGCCGCACGGGCCCGCGGCGGCAGGTTCCCCACAACACGAAGAGCAACGACAAGGAGGAAGACCTCGATGGTCCGACACACCCTTTTTGCGGCCGCGGCCCTGGCGGGGCTGGTGGCCGGCCCCGCCCTGGGGGCCACCAACCAGGAACTCGAGCGGCGGATCGACCTTCTCTCGGAGGAGATCCAAAAACTCAAGAACGAGCTCGCGGTCTCGGAGGAGGCCGCCTATGAGAGCCGCTACGGCATGGGCCCTGCGGCATCCAAGGTCTACGGGCTCGCCAAAGGCCTGAGCATCGGGGGCTACGGCGAGGCGTTCTACAGCGCCCTGGTGTCCGACCGGGAGGGCAAGCACGATCAGGCCGACCAGTACCGCCTGATCCTCTACACCGGGTACAAGTTCACGGACCGGATCGTGTTCAACAGCGAGATCGAGATCGAGCACGCCAAAACCAACAAGAACGGGTACGTGGCGGTGGAGCTCGCTACCCTGGATTTCCTGCTTCACCCGGCGGCGAACCTACGGTTCGGGCAGGTGCTGATTCCCCTGGGCATCACCAACGAACTCCACGAGCCCACCCTGTTCCACGGGGTGCAGCGGCCCGAGGTCGAGAAGGTGGTGATCCCGAGCACCTGGTACGACGTGGGCGCGGGGCTCTTCGGCACCCTCGCCGAGGGGCTCGACTACAAGCTTTACTTCGTCAACGGCCTCGACGCGAAGGGGTTCTCGAACGTCGGGATCAAGGGTGGCCGGCAGGCCGGCTCGAAGGCCAAGGCCGACGACTGGGCCGCGGTGGCCCGGCTCGACTGGGAGCCCGTGTTGGGGCTCACCCTGGGCGCGAGCGCCTACCTGGGCGACGCGGGCCAGAACCAGACCTTCGCGGGCGAGGAGCGAAGCGTGCGCACCCGGATCTACGAGGCCCACGGCCAGTGGAAGTACCGGGGGCTCGAGCTCAAGGCCCTGGTGAGCCGGGTGTCGGTGGACGACGCCGAGGCCCTGAGCGCCGACAAGGGCGCCGAGGTGGCCGAGGCCGTGACCGGCTGGTACGCCGAGGCCGCCTACGACGTGCTGCCCCTCCTGTGGACCGGCACCACCCACTATCTGGCCCCGTTCGTGCGCTACGAGTCGATCCGGTTCGACCAGGCCCGGGGTACCGGGGTGGCGGCCGGGACCGACCAGGACTACGACCTCTGGGTCGCCGGGGTGAGCTACAAACCCATCCCCAACGTGGTCCTGAAGGCCGCCTACCGGAACTTCCGGCCCGACGACGACGCCAACCAGAAGGCGGACGAGGTGAACCTGGGCATCGGGTTCATCTTCTAGCCCAACGCCCATTCCTCCTCCGACGGAAACCCAGCGTCGGAACTACCTCCCCATCCCCAGGGCGGGGCCGCTGGCACCGGCCCCGCCCCTCTTTTTTTCCGGGAGGACGCCATGATTCGCGCGATTCTCGCCGCGGCCCTTGTGGCATGGGCCCACGCAGCCTGGGCGGGCACCTACCACACGAAGGAAGAAGCCCTGCGGCTCGCCTTCCCCGGGGCGGACCGGGTGGACACCCGGACCCTCTACCTCACCGAGACCCAGGCCCGGGAGGTCGAAACCCTGTCCGGGGCCAGGCTGGAGGGCCGGGTGTACACCTTCTACGTGGGACTGAGGGAAGGAAAGCCGTTGGGCTATGCCGCGATCGAGGCGGCCACGGTGCGCACTCTGCCCCAGACCCTGCTCGTGGTCCTGGGGCCCGATCTCCGGGTGCGGTCGGTGCGGGTGCTCGCGTTTTTCGAACCCGAGGAGTATCTGCCGCCCGAGCGCTGGCTCGCCCAGTTCAGGGGCCGGGGCCTGGACCCGGATCTGCGGGTGGGCGGCGGGATCCAGGGGATCACGGGCGCCACGCTCTCGGCCCAGGCCGTGACCCGGCAGGTGCGCCGGGTGCTCGCCCTGGCCCGGCTGTTGGGTTCGGAGACGTAGGCCGTGCGGGTCATGGTGCGGGGGCCCCTCGGGGGCCGAAGCGGCCGGGCGGTGCTCGCCGGGTTCTACGCCTACCTCCTTCTCCACGCGGCCACCGGCGCGATCCTGTTCCTCACCAAGCTGGGGTGGACCCCGGCCTCGGTGGCCCGGTATTACCGGGGCGATCCCGAGCGGTTCCTGAACCCCCGGAGCTTCCAGGGGCTCCTGGAGGTGACCCATTTTCACCTGTTCGCGTTCGGGTTTTTCTACGTGGTGGTGGCCCACCTCCTCCTGCACGCCCGGCTGCCCCGGGCCGTTCGCACCGCGCTCCTTTCCGGACTCGGCCTGGCCCTCACGGCCGACCTCGCCGCGGGCTGGCTCGTGCGCTACCTCCACCCCGGCTTTGCTTGGCTCAAGCTCGGGGGGTTTTGGGCGATGGAGGCGTCCACGGTCGTCTCGCTGCTCGTCCTCACCGGGGCCCTTTTTCGCAAAGGGTAGGCGCATCTCCGGGCGCCGCAGGGCCTTCCCCGCCGGACGACCGGATTTTCATTTGCGCCGCAAGGGGTTTCTTTCGTACCCTTCCGCCTCCCCCGGACCCGGCACCTCAAGACGCCGGGGCCCCCTGCCGATGCAAGAGGCGTTTTCCGGGGGAAATCCCGAGCCGGAAGGTGCATCCCGATGATCCGAACACTCCTCGCCGCCGTCCTCCTCCTCGCCGCCGGCACGGCCGGCGCCGCCGAACTCCTGCAACCGCCCGACAAGGTCGTGGTGGAGGGCAAGAGCGTGCTCGTGCTCGGCCGGGCCCAGGAGGGCAAGCCCGTGACGATCACCGTGGAGGCGGGCGGAGCGAGCCGCACCGTGGAGGCCGACAAACTGCCCAAGGGACGGTTCTTCGCGGCCATCGCCCTGGCGCCCGGGCCGAACCGCATCGAGGTCGAAGGGACGGTGCGGGAGGTGTTTCGGCCGGCCGAGGGGCTCAACCCGCCGGACGGGTTCCGGCCCCTTCGGGTCCATGCCGGCACGATCGTGCGGTGCAGCGACTGCCACCTCTCGGACCTCGCCCTCAAGGGGGGCGGGTTCCCGGACGTGTGCATCACCTGCCACGTCGTGGAGCCCCAGAACCCCGACTTCAAGGACGACCCGCTGGGCGACCGCCATTTCCGCTCGGCCGGGGCCCGGTGCGGCAAATGCCATGACCCCCACGGGGCCGGGAACGCACAGCTTCTTCTCGCCGACACCCAGAAACTCTGCGCCCGGTGCCACGGGGATCGGGGCACGATGGAGGGGATCCACCCCGCGTTCGAGGAAGGAAGCTGCGCCGCCTGCCACGACCCGCACTTTTCGGGGTATCCCAACCAGCTCAAGGGAACGGTGTCCCAGGTCTGCGCCACCTGCCACGACGAGGGGGCCGAGGTGCCGGCCGACCGCCTGCATCCGCCCGTGGCCGAGGATCACGCCTGCGCCACCTGCCACGACCCCCACAGCGGTGGAAACGCCCTCCTAAGAAAACCGCTCGGAAAGCTGTGCGGGCAGTGCCACGAGGACGAGGTGACCCAGGGACACGGCGAGGATCTCGAGGACTGCACCCAGTGCCACGACCCCCACGGCGACCTGGACCGGGTGCTCGCCCGGGGGGACTTCTCGGAGAACTGCAGGGACTGCCACGACGAGGTGGGAAGCGATCCGGTGCGGCACGAGGCCCTGGACGAGGGGTGCCCCACCTGCCACGATCCCCACACGCCCCGGGATCGGCGGCTCGTGAAGACCCAGCCGGACCTCTGCGCCGACTGCCACGAGGTGCCCCGGGCAGCGGGGGATCGGGCCCTGCACCCGGCCCTGGAGGACGGCTGCACCGGGTGCCACGGGCCCCACGGCGGGGCCCGGGAGAAGCTGCTGGCGTCGGGGCCGCCCGAACTGTGCCTGGAGTGCCACGACGACCCGCGGGAGAACGGGGGGGAGATCCATCCGGCCCTGGAGGAAGGGTGTTTCGCCTGCCACGACCCCCACGTGGGGTTCTTCCCGGGGGTGCTGGCGGCGCCCCAGGCGGAGCTCTGCACGGAGTGTCACGAGGTGGAGCCCCACGCCCCCGAGGCGAAGCCGTGCTCCGCGTGCCACGACCCCCACGCCTCGGACGAGCCCCACTTCCTGCGAAAGGGGATCACGGCGAAACGGTGAGGCGGCGGGGAAGCTAGAAGGCTAGGAAGCTGGGAGGCTGGAAGGCTGGAAAGCCGGGAGGCTCGGAGATCGGGAGGCCGGGGCGGTCGCGCCCGAACCGGCGCGGGCCGCCCCTTTCTCACCGCCCCTCCGTGAACTCCGTGCCCTCCGTGGTCCAATTCTTCGGGGCACACGCGATCGTCCCCCCAAGGTCACGACGCCGGCGACTCCGTTTTGCCGGCGACCCTCAGCCCTTTTTGCACGCCGCCGGGTCGATCCCGAACCGGCGGATCTTCGCCCGCAAGGTGTTGCGGTGGATCCCCAGGAGCCGGGCCGCCCGGGTCTGGTTGCCCTCGGTCCATTCCAGGACCGAGGCGATGAGTGGGCGCTCCATCTGCTCCCAGACCAGGTCGTGGAGGCTCACCCCGGGGCTCGTGCCCAGCTCCCGCAGGAATTCCTGGAACCGGGCGTAGAGGTGGTCTTCGAGGGAGCGGTCTCCCTTGGCCAGGCGCTCCTCCTCCAGGGCGCGGGCGAGCCAGGCCCGGACCTCGGCCGAGCCGAACGGTTCCCGCAGATATCCGTACGCGTTCCCCGAGCCGTTGACCGCCTGCCACGGGTCCAGGACCCACACAAACCGCTCGAGGGGACGCGCCTTCCGGCACCTCGCGGGCCAGGCCTCGCACCCGGCGGTCGTTCGGGCGTCCACAAAACAGACGTTGAAGGGCCGCTGGCGGCGGTACCGGCCCAACGCCTTCGGGTCGGGCACCCAGGCCACCGTGGGCCCGGAACGGCCCAGGGCCTTCTCCACCCGCCGTCCCAGCCAGTCGGAGGGGCTCACCACCAGGACCGCGCCGGACTCCGCCATCACGCCGCCTCCTTCTCGGAACCGGGGGGCACCCCGAAAAACGACCGGATCTCCTCCTCCATGGCTTCTCGGCCCCGGGCCTCCTGCACCCTCCGGCGAAACGCCGTGGCCCCGGGGAGCCCCCGGGCCGCCCAGGCCGCGAACTTTCGCATCTCGGCCACGGCCACCCGCTCGCCCTTCTCCTCCACGAGATCCCCCAGATGGAGGAGAAGATCCCGCCCCCGCTCCTCCGGACCGGGGGCGGCCGGAACCGGTTCGCCCCGGTAGAGGGCCTCGGCCTCGGCGAACATCCAAGGGGCGCCCAGGGCCGCCCGGCCGATCATGACCCCGGCGCAGCCGAACTCCCGAAGCCGCCGCACCGCCTCCTCCCCCGACGAGATGTCCCCGTTCCCCACCACCGGCACCCCCACCCGGGCCGCCACCTCCCCCACCACCGACCAGTCCGCCTGGCCGGCGTACCCCTGGGCCCGGGTGCGGGGGTGGACGATCACCAGGTCGGCCCCCTCGGCCTCGGCCAGGGCCGAGATCTCTGCGGCGTTTCGGGTTCCGGCGTCCCACCCGGACCGGATCTTGACCGAAAGGGTCCCGGGGAACGCCCGCCGCAGGGCCCGCACGCAGGCGGCCGCCAGGCTCGGATCCCGCATCAGGGCGGCCCCGGCCCCGGAACGGACCACCTTTCGCACCGGGCACCCCATGTTGAGATCGAGGTGGGAGAAGCCGGCATCTGCCGCGGCCCGGGCCGCCTCGGCCAGTTCGTCGGGGCGGCTGCCGAACACCTGCACGGCCAGGTCCGGGCCGCGGTCCGAGGGCCGGAGGTAGGCCAGGGTGCGGCGATTCTCCCGGGCCAGGGCGGCCGCAGACACCATCTCGGTGAAGAGGTACCGGCATCCCGCCCGCCGGAGACGGCGGCGGAACGCCGGGTCGGTGACCCCCGCCATGGGGGCCATCCAGAACCGGGAGCGCCGGAGGGGCTCAGGGAGGGAGGATGCGTGCAAGGTCCCGTTCCAGGAGGTCGTAGTCCACCTCGATCACCTGGCGCTCCACCACCTTGCCCGACCCGTCCAGGAGGTACAGGGTGGGAGTCCGCCGGACCCCCAGGGGGTCGGCCGCGACCAGGGTCTCGCCTTCGAGGCGATCGTACACCACCGGGAACGGAAGTTCCATGTCGCGCACGTAGGCCCGGACCCCGTTGGAGAACCGCTCGCCGTCCACGTTCACGGCCCACACCCGAAGCCCCTTTTCGCCCCATCGGTTCACGAGGTCCACGAGCCCCGGCATCGCCTCCTTGCAGTTGGGGCAGTACACGCTCCAGAAGAACAGGAGCTCGGGGGCCCCGTCCGCCGCGGCGACCCGGTGCTCCCGGCCTTCCAGATCGCGCAGGGAAAACGGCGCCACGGCCTCCCCGGGGTCCAGGAGCCGGAACGTGGGGCCGGTGGAGGCCCCGGCGACGGCGGCCGCCAGGACCACCAGGAGGGCGAGTCCCCGTCTCACTTCGCCACCCCCAGGTCCGCGAGGACCTTTCGGATCTTCTTCTGGCTCGCCCAGTAGTAGTTGGGCTCGGCGAACCGGACGTTCCCCTCCCGGTCGAGGATCACGCTGGTGGGCAGGGCGTTGATGCAGTAGAGCTTCCAGACGTCCAGGTTCTTGTCGAGGAGCACCGGGAAGGTGATCCCGAGCGTCTCGATCTCCTCTTTGAGCTTCGCGACGTGGCTCGCCGACAGGTTCTGGGTCTCCTGGTTGATGGCCAGGATCACCATTTGGTCCTCGTTGCCCGTGTAGAGGCCCTGGAGGAACGCGAGCTCCTCCATGCACCGGGGGCACCACGAGGCCCAGAAGGCCATGAGCACAACCTTGCCCTGGAAGGACGAGAGGGTCACGGGGTTCCCGTTGATGTCCTCGATGGTGAAATCCGGGGCCTTCTGGCCCTCGTCCAGGCACAGGGACCAGGCCGGCGCGCCGCCGGCCAGAAACGCTGCCGTCAAGATGGCCGCCATGAGCTTCCGCATCGTGGTTCCTCCCTCGGTGAGATGGGTTGCCTTCTGATTGCGCGCACCTGACTTTACGGCGGCCCCTGGGGGGCCGCAAGCCGGACCTCGTGCGGCTACTCCCTTTTCCGGGCCTCGGGTCCCGGGCCGTGGCACCGCCGGCAGGCCTCCTGCGGCGAGCCCACCGGCGGGGCGCCGGGCTCCAGGAACAAGAACTTGTGGTCGTGGATGCTGTACGCGTTCCCCTCCGCCGTGCGCAGCGGATCATGGCACTCGTGGCAATGGACGCCCCCCGCCAGATGTCGTTCGTGCTCCGGGGTGCGCCGCCAGGTGTCGGCATGACACGTGAGGCAGTACTCCGACGGGGTCATCCGGGGCTTGTCGGTCTTCTCGAGTTGGCTTCGGAAGTTCTTGCAGATGTCGCAGGTGAGCCCCCGGGCGTCCATGAAATGCTCCACCCAGAACTCCCACTGCCGGTGGCGGTCCTCGTACGATTCGTCGCCGGCAAAGGTGGTGTTGTCCTGCCCGGGCTTGGGCAGGAGCCCCTTGTAGTACCGGGTGAGGTCGCGGCCGGGCAGGTACCCCACCGGGAACCGGAACTGGCCCGTGCGGTCGTGGCCCGTGGTGTGGCAGGCCTCGCAGATCATCTGGCGCCGCACCGGCTCGAGCTTGGCCGGGTTCACCACCGGGCCCTCTCCGGCCGAGGTGGCGTGCGCCCGGGCCGGGCCGTGGCAGGCCTCGCACCCGATCCCGAGCTCGGCCCACCGGGCCGGCTCACCGGGCTCGAACCCGGTGGTGTGGCACCCGGCGCAGTAGGGGATCCAGGGCTTGTCGACCCAGTACGACCGGTCCCACTGCTTCTGGACGACGCCCCAGATGGCCGCCTTCACGTAGAGCTTCCCGTTCTTCTCCACGACGTAGCGCTGGGTCCAGTGGGATCCCAGGGCGTACACGATCTGGTCCTTCGGGAACGGGGGGTCGGCCGAGAAGTCCCCGAGCACCGCCCGGGGTTCCTTGCGGGCGTCCCGGGCCATGCGGGCATGGGGGGTGAGTTTCCACGCGTCGTAGATCCCCCGATGGCACTCCCGGCAGGCCTCCGACCCCGCATATTCGGAGAGCACGCTCGCCTCCTGGGCGTGAAACGGCTCGGCGGCCATCTTGGAGCGGTCGTGGCAGCCCAGGCACAGCTGGCCCTCGTCGTTCCGGCGGCGCAGGAAATAGGTGCGGTGGCGCTTTTTCCCCTTGAGCACCGAAAGGAGCCGTCGGGCGATGGGCTCGGCCACGTAGGGCTCGTCGGCCTCGGCGGGGGCGTGGGGGTCGTGGCAGGTGGCGCAGGTGAGGGTGCCGTGCTCGTCCAGGGGCAGGTCCGCCGGGATCCGCGAACCGGGCCGGATGTCCACGGGGTGGAGCGACGAGAGGTCCTTGTCCCGGTGGCACTCGAGGCACAGGCTCACGATATCCTTCTTGAACCGGTGCGGTCCGCGGTCGCCGGGCCTCGGGACGCCCTCGTGGCAGTGGCCGCACCGGTCCCGATCGGCCAGGAGGGCGTGGGGCCCTTCGCCCGCGCCCGCCGGGCCGGCCCAGGCCAGGGCCAGCCCGAGCGCCACGATCGCCGAGGCCAGCGGTCGCGTCACGGCTACACCCGGAACCGCCCCAGCGCCCGGTGGAGCCGCTCGGCGGCCTCTTCCAGGGGGCGGATCTTCTCGAGGGTCAGGGCTCCTCCTGCTTCCGCCACCCCCTTCGCCTCGGCCAGGGCCACCCGCACGTCCTCGGCCGCATCCCGGGCCTCGCGCACCTTCTCCCGGAGCCGTTGGGTCATCTCGTTCATGGCCTCGGTGAATCCCTGGAGTTCGTCCCCCTCCCGGAGCCGGGTCACCAGGGTCAGGTCCCCGTCGCCGATGGCCTGGAGGTTCGCCCGGAACCGGTACAGGGGTCCCCCGATCTTGTGGCTCGAGTAGAGGGTCAGGAAGGTGGCGGCCGCCGCCACGAGCGCCATGGAGACGAACGACGACACCAGCACGGCCGGCAGCAGGAGCTCCCAGCTCGACCGGGCCTGGTAGTGGGCGCTGTAGAACGCCCGGCCGAACTCCTGGTTCGCCAGCACGTAGAGGAGCCCGCCGGTAAGCGCGGTGCCGAGCACCACCACCGCCGTCATCTTGGCGATGAACCGGATCTGAAAGGCCCGCTCGATGAGAAGGATCCGCCTCCGGGGCCGGGCCTGGGAAACCGCGCCGTCCGCCATGTCGTCCTCCTTGGGCGATGAGTGATGGCCCCCGGACGCCGCCCCCGGGCACGCCACGGGGGTCACCGGGGGGATGCTTCGTCCGGGGCTTCCTATCGGCCGGCGCGGCGGCCTCCTTTAGCCCTCCCCTTTTGACTCCCCACCGCCTCGGAAGTAGGCTGTACCCCGGTGGTCGGCCGCCGGGAACGACCGTGGGGTGCGCGCCGGCGCGGCACGTGGCAGCGAGGGAGACGGCACGGATGAGACTCGGGTGGATCGGGTGGGTGGCGGCGGTGCTCGCGGGATGCGTGATCGGGCACCTGAAAAAGGACATTCCCCCCCCGGGCGGGTGCGACCAGTGCCACCGGGCGAAGATCGCCGGGGACTGGGAGGTGACCCTCGCGCCGGTGCAACTCGGGCGCGAGGGCGGGATCCCGGAGGACCGGGACGTCGTGCTGCGGGAGGTGCGGGAGATCCCGTACCACGCGAAGGTCCCGGCCAAGCGGCTCGAGGTGTTCGCGGCCCAGGCGCCGCCGGAGCTGGTGGGCGACACCGAAACCGGGATCCAGTGCTTCGTGTGCCACAAATCGCCGGGCCCGCCCCACGACAAGGTTCGGGCCAAGTTCCACCACCCCTGGGAGTCGGGCGGGGACTGACCCGGGGCGGCGCGGACGGACCGAGATGGCAACCCCGATGCCCCGAATCCTCATCGTGGACGACGAGGCCGACCTGGTGGAGACCCTGGCCCGGGCGGCCCGCCGGGAAGGGTACGAGGTGGACACGGCGCTCTCGGGCGCCGGCGCCTGGGACCGGCTGGCCACGCGCCCCTACGACGTGGTGGTGACGGACCTTCGCATGCCGGGCATGGGGGGCGCGGAGCTCATGGACCGGATCGTGGAGCGGGGGGTGCGCACCCGGGTGGTGGTGATCACGGGCTACGCCACGCTCCAGGCGGCCATCGACTGCCTGCGCAAGGGTGCGGTGGATTTCCTACAGAAGCCCTTCGAGGTGGAGACGTTCCTGGAACGGCTCGCCGAGGCGCTCGCGAAACCGCTCCCCCCGGGTCCCCCGAACTGGCACGAGATCGCCGGGCGCCACGGCCTGACGGAGCGGGAGCGGGTGGTGGTGGAGGCCCTCTACCGCACGGGGCTGGGGAACCGGGAGCTCGCCGACCACCTGTGCGTCAGCCCCCACACGGTGAAGTCCCAACTGCGGTCGGCGTTTCGCAAACTGGGGGTGGAGAACCGCACCCAGTTCCTCCAGCGCTTCGTGGCGGAACCGGCGGTCAGTCCTCCACCTCGACCCGCACCGGGGTCCCCCGGCGCGCCCGGGGAATCGTGACCTCCAGGATCCCGTCCCGGTACACCGCCCGGATGGCGTCCGGGTCCACGTCGTCGGGCAGCCGGAACACCCGGCGGAAGGAGCCGCCCGGCCGCTCGATGCGGTGGTAACTTCGGCCCTCGGCGGGCCGTACCAGCGGCCGTTCCCCCAGGAGCACGAGGGTCCCGCCCTGGACCTCCGCCCGTATGGCCTCTTGCTCAAGCCCCGGCACCTCGGCCACCATGACGAAGGCCTCCCCGGTGTCGTACACGTCCACCGGCGGGGTCCAGTGGGTGCGCCCGGGCCCGGCGGCCCCGCCGGAGGGGCCGTCCTCGAACAGACTCAGCAGCCCGTCGGCCAACCCGGCCAGCCGGGAGAACGTATCGTCGGAACCGAAACCCATGGGGCACCTCCGGGAAAAAGGCGACACCCCGGAACCGTACGGAACGCCCCCACCACTGTCAAGGCAGGAACGATGCACCGAAAGCTCGATCGCGTGTTCTACGAGGTCCGGGAGCCCCGGCTGACCTGGGACGACATCGGCGGGTTCCCCGAGGTGAAGGAAACCCTGGAGGAGATGGTGTGCCTGCCCCTGCGGGACCCCGAGCGGCTCCGGCGCCTCGGCCTCGAGCCCCCGGCCGGGGTCATGCTGTGGGGCCCCCTGGGGGTGGGGATCACCATGCTCGCCGAGGCCGCGGCCCGGGCGGCCGGGGCGAGCTTCGTGTACGTCTCGGGCCAGGAGATGCTGGGGAAGCCCGACGAGATCCACCGGGCGTTCGATGACGCGGCCCACGAGGCCCCCTGCGTGCTGTTCGTGAGCGACTGCGAGTGGCTCGCGCCCCGGGCGGGGTGCTCCTACGAGTGGGGCCCCGGAAACTTCCGGGGGGTGCCGCCCACCTTCGCGGACCCGGATCTCACCCGGCGGTTCATCGAGGAGGTGGACCGGATCCTCACCGTGCCCGGGGTGGCCCTCATGGGCTCCTGCTACCGGATCGACACCGTGGACCAGGCGCTGATCAAGGAGAAGCGCCGGTTCAATCGCAAGGTGTTCGTGCCCCCGCCCCGGGCCTCGGACCGCCGGGCCATGCTCGAGATTTACCTGCGGAAGATCCCCCACCTGGCGGCCGACGTGGACCCGGAGGATCTGGCCCGGCGCACCGAGGGGTACGTGGGCTGGGACGTCGAGAGCCTGTGCAAGCGGGCGGCCCTCGAAGCGGCCAAGGCCGGCCGCGACGAGGTGACCCGGGCCGACTTCGAGGCGGCCCTCGAAAAGATCACCCCCTGGCTCACCCCGGACATGACCGAGACCTACTGGGACATCTTCCGGAAGGACTGCCCGCACCACTATGCGTTCTGACGCCTCCCCCGAGCTTTTCGATCTCTTGGCCCGGCTCCACGGCCACCGCTGCCCCATGTCCATTTTGGGGGCCCGGCTCGGGCTCGCCGCGGTCGAGGCTCTGGCCCCCCCGCCGGACCGCAAACGCCGGGGCCGGTACCTCCACCGCACCTGCGCCCTGGACGGGGTGCAGGTGACCACCGGCTGCACCCTGGGGAACGGGAACCTCGAGGTGGTCCCCCAGGGCCGCCACCGCCTGGAGCTCGGGCTCGAGGGGGAGCCGCTGCGGGTGGCGGCCGAGCTCACCGAGGAGGCCCTGGCCCGGGGCCGGGCCTGGCTCGAGGCCGGCCGGGACGAGGCGATCCTCCGGGCGCTGGAGCGGTGTTCCCCGGACGAGATCCTCCGGGTGGAGCGGATCGGATGAGCGCGCTCCTCGAGATCGGGAAGGTGGCCGCGGGGGAGGCCTGGCGCATGGGGTGGTTCACCCTGCTCGGGGTCGTCGTGGCCGCCGTCATCAAGACCTACCAGTGGGACCGCAAAGTCCGGGCCTACGTGGGCCGGGCGGGGGCCTGGGGCATCCTGGTCGCCACGGCCGTGGGCACCCTGAGCCCCCTGTGCTCCTGCGGGATCCTGCCGGTGGTGATCCCCATGGCCCTGTCCGGGGTGCCCCTGCCGCCGCTCATGGCCCTCCTCATCACGAGCCCCGTCATGGACCCGGCCTCCTTCGCCCTGACCTGGGGCGGGGTCGGGCCGGCGCTCGCCTGGTGGAAGTTCGGCGGGGCGGTGTTCCTGGGGCTCGCGGCCGGGTTCGGCACCTGGGCCCTGGAGCGCAGCGGGTTCCTGGCTGGAAACCTCCTGCGGATGCAGCCCGTGTACACGGCCGAGGGGGAACTGGCGCCGGCCTACGAGATCGCCTGCGCCAACGGGTTCCGGGTCCGCACCATGACCGTGGTGCCCCGGGAGAGCCGGCTGCGGTTCTTCCTCGACCGGTTCTGGGACGTGGGCTCCTTCGTGTTCCTCTGGGTCGGGGTGGCCATCGTGCTGGAGGCCGTGATCCAGGTGCTGGTGCCCACCCGGTGGCTCGTGTGGCTCGGCGGCCAGGGGGGACCCCTGGGGGTTCTCGCGGCCACGGCCGTGGCCCTTCCCCTCCCGCTCCACCAGGTGCCGGTGGTGCCCGTGCTCGCCGGGCTCCAGGCGAAGGGCCTGGGGGCCGGCCCCGATCTCGCGTTTCTCCTGGCCGGCCCGGTCACCAGCATCCCGGCCTCGGCGGCGCTGGCGGCCATGTTTCGGCCCCGGGTCGTGGGTGTGTACCTGGCCCTGGGGCTGTCCGGCGCGGCCGTGCTGGGGCTCCTGCGGTGGGGGCTCGCCGGATCGTGATGCGGGCCTTGCCCTCGGCGCTCCTGCTCGCCCTCCTCGCGCTCGTCGCCGCCTGTGCCGGGCCACCGACCCGCCCGGAGCCGGGGCCCGCCGGCCGGGTGGAGGGCCGCGTGTCCCTGCGGGCCAAGGGGTTCGCCGGCGCCACGGTGCGGTTCCTGCCGGTGCCCGAGGACCCGACCCGGCTCCCGGAGCCGGCGGCCGAGGTGACCTCGGGCGAGGCCGGGGTGTTCCGCGCCGCCCTCCCGCCCGGGGCGTACCTCGTGCTCGCCGAGGCCCCGGGGCTCCACGGCTATTTCGGCCGGAACCCGGTGCTGCTCGTGACCCGGCTCGACGGGCTCAACCTGCCGCTGGTGCCCGCCCATCCCCTGCGGCGCCGCCCCGCCGCGCCGGGGTCCGAGGGGGTGGAGGGCCGGGTGCTGGCCGAGGGAACCCCGGTCGCGGGGGCCCGGGTGTTCGCCTACCTCGACCTCGTCGGGGGGCTTCGGGGGCCCGGGTACGCCGTGTCGGAGCCCACCGGCCCCGACGGCCGCTTCGCCCTTCCCCTGCCCCCGGGCACCTACTACCTGGCGGCCCGGGCCCGGCTGCCCGGGTCCCGGGGCCGGCTCCACCCCGGCGACCGGTTCGGGGTGGTCCCGGAGTTGCCCCTCCGGCTTCGCCGCGGCGAACGGATCGGGGTGGACATCGAGACCGTGGAACTGCCCTCCGCCGAGCGCATGGCCCGGTTTCGCGGGGCGACCGCCGTGGTCGAGGGCCGGATCGTGGACCCCCAGGGCCGGCCGGTGCCGGGGCTCCGGGCCTGCCTCTACCGGCGCCCGGAGATGCTCGACCGGCCCGACGCCTTCTCGGAACCCACCGGCCCCGACGGGGCGTTTCGGATCGAGGCCCGGTGGTTCGGGCCGGCCTACCTCGGGGCCCGGCAGCAGCTCGGCGGGCCCCCGGCGCTCGACGAGCGGATCGGGTTCTACCGGGGCCCCCGGGGCGCCCGGATCGACCTGGAGCCCGGGGGGCACCTCCGGGACCTCCTGGTGGTGGTGCCCCGATGAGGCGCGCGCTCGCCGCGGCCGTCCTGCTCGCGGCCCTGGGCTGCGCCGGGCCCCGGCCCGCCCCCGACCGGGTGGTGCGCTGGAGCGGGGAGGTGCACGTCGCGGACGACGTGGTGCTCCCCCGGGGCACTCGGCTCGTCGTGGAGCCGGGCACCCGGGTGCGGTTCGCGTTCCGCGACGACGACGGCGACGGGTGGGGGGACGCCTCGATCCGGATCGAGGGGGACCTGGAGGCGGTGGGCACCGCGGAGCGCCCGATCGTGTTCACGGCGGCCGAAGGGCCGGCCACGCCGGGACGGTGGGG
Source organism: Deferrisoma sp. (assembly GCF_054681715.1). Classification (NCBI taxonomy): domain Bacteria; kingdom Pseudomonadati; phylum Thermodesulfobacteriota; class Deferrisomatia; order Deferrisomatales; family Deferrisomataceae; genus Deferrisoma; species Deferrisoma sp. Next base: position 6,399 of record NZ_BAAHFQ010000033.1, on the reverse strand, counting down.
GGAGATCCGGGTGGACTTCGGCCGGATCCGGCTTGAGCGCTGCATCGTCGAGGGGAGCACCCGGGGGCTCCACGCCCATTTCTCCCGGGGGGAGGTGCGCAACTCGGTGTTCCGGCGCAATGTGGACGGCACCCGGCTCGGGAACTCCGAGCTCCTCGTGGAGCGCAACCTCTTCTACGCAAACCCCGGAAAGGCCTACAACGCCCACCGCTGCCGGAACCGGGTCGAGACCAACCGGTTCCACCACAACGGGAAGGCCCTGTTTCTGTTCGAGGCCGACGGGGGAAGCGTGTTCACCCGAAACCGGTTCCGGGCGAACCGGGCGGACCTGCGGCCCGGGGACTTTTTCGCCGGCACGGTGCGCGCCCCGGGGAACGACTGGGGGGGAGACGGGCCCCCGACGCCCCCGGCCGACAACCCGGCCGTGACCGTGGAGGCCCCCCCCGCGCCCGTCCCCTGGGCCGGGCCCGCGGGCTGGGCCGGGTGGGACGAGCGCTGGGCCGCCGACCTGGGCGGGTTCGTGGACGCCCCGGCCCGGCCGGCCGACGAGGGGGTGTACGCCGCGTCCTGGGCCGGCCGGGTGGCCCGGCTGGGCACCTTCGACGGCGCGGTGCGGGCCGTGGCCCGGCTCCCCGACATCGTGGACGCGGCCCCGGCCCTGGGGCCGGGGGTGGCGGCCGCGTGGGCCTGGGACCGGGGGCTCTACCTCCTCTCCCGGCCGGACCTCCGGGTGCTCGACCGGGCCGCGTCGGCCCCCTCCCCCCACGACGACCACCGCCAGTCGGCCCCGGTGTTCGGGGGCACCCGCCTGTTCGCCGCGGGGTGGGACGGCCGGATCCGGGCCTTCGAGACCGCCGGCGGAGCCCTCGAGCCCCTTTGGGCGTTCCAGGCCGGGGACCCGTTCCGGGCGCCCCTGACCCTGGCCGGGGGGCTCCTCCTGGCCCCGTGCCAGGACGGCGGGCTCTACGCCCTCGACCCCGCCACGGGAGCGCTCCGGTGGCGCTACGGGGCCGGGGCCCCCCTCCTTTCGGGGGTGGCCGCGGCGAACGGGCTCGCCGTGGCCGCCGACCGCGCCGGCCGGCTCCACGCCCTGGACCTCGCCACGGGCCGGCCCCGGTGGACCGCGGACCTGGGGGCCCCCGCCTGGTACGCGGGGGCGGCCACGGCCGACGGCCTCGTGTTCCAGGGGGACGACGCCGGGCGGCTCCACGCCCTCGACCTCGCCACCGGGGAACCCCGCTGGACGGCCGCCCTGGCCGGGGGGGTGCGCACGCGCCCCCTGCCCCTGGGGGACCGGGACCTGGCCGTGGTGTCCCTCGGGGGCTGGGCGTACCTTTTCGACCGCCTCACCGGTACCGAACTCGACGCCTGGCCCGCGGGGGAGGGGGCCCAGGCCGACCCCGCCGCGGCCGGGGCGTTCGTGTTCGTGGGCACCCGGGAGCGGGGGCTTTTGTGTCTGGAGCGGCGGGGGTGGTAAATTGGAACGGCTCGAAACGAGAAGGGACCGCGAACGCCTGGCACCCGAGCAGGAGGGACGACCGTGAACCGTAGGGCGATGCTGGCGGCCGTGCTGGGGCTCGTGTTGACGGCCGGGAGCACCTGGGCCTGCGTGGGCAAAACCCTGGTGATCGGGGCCGTGGCCGGGCCGGAAGGGCGGGTGGTCGCCCAGATCCTCGCGCTCCTCATCAACGAACGCACCGGCACCACGGTGAAGATCCAGGAGTACGACGACCCGGCTGCGGCCCACGACGCGGTGGTCCGCCACGAGGTGGACATCGTGGTGGAGGCGGCGGGCGAGGCCCTGGCGCGGCTCGGCCTCGCGGTTCCCGAGGACCCGGCCGCCCGGTTCGACCGGGCCAAGGAGACGTACCTGGAGCGCCTGAACCTGGTCTGGCTCCCGCCCCTTGGCTACGGAGAGGCAAACGCCGGCCCCGCGGCGCCCGTGGCCCGCAAGGACATCCTGCGCAAATTCCCGGCCCTGCCGCGGCTCATCGCCAAGACCCGGAACCTGGTGACGGATGAGGTCCTGGCCGCCCTCGCCGCCGACGGCGATCCCCGGCGGGCGGCCCGGGAGTTCCTCCGGAAGGAGAAGCTGATCTGACCCCGCTTCGCCCGCTCACCCGCCGGCGGCTCTTGGGGCTCGGCCTGCGGGCCGCCGCGTTTGCCCCCTGGCTCGCCCTCCCCTGGCCCCGGCCCGCCCGGGCCCGGCCCGCCCCCGCGCCCCTGGCCGTGGCCGAGGGCGACGACCCGGCCGCCCTGGTGCGGGCCGCGCTCGCCAAGCTCGGGGGCATGGAGGCGTTCGTCCAACCCGGCCAGCGGGTCGTGGTCAAGCCCAACCTGGGCTGGGACCGGACCCCGGAGGAGGCGGCCAACACCCACCCGGCCGTGGTGGCCGAGCTCGCCCGGCTCGCCCGGGCCGCCGGGGCCCGGGAGGTCCGGGTGTTCGACCGCACCTGTAACGACGCCCGCCGCTGTTACGAGCGAAGCGGGGTCGCGGCCGCCCTGGAAGCCCTGGGCGACGACGGGGTGCGCCTGGAACACGTGCGCGACGACGGGTTCCAGGTGGTGGCGATCCCCGGCGCCCGGAAACTCACCCGGTGGCCTCTCTACCGGCCGGCGCTCGCGGCCGACGTGCTCATCAACTGCCCGGTGGTGAAACACCACGGCCTCACCGGGGTCACCCTCGCCATGAAGAACCTGATGGGGGTCATGGGAGGCAACCGGGGCCGGATCCACTGGGACATCGACGACGCCCTGGTGGACCTCAACCTGGCCGTCCGGTCCCACCTGGTGGTGGTGGACGCCACCCGGATCCTCACCCGCAACGGCCCCCAGGGCGGCGGCACCGCCGGGGTGCGGGTGGCCAACCGGCTCGCGGCCACGGCCGACGTGGTGGCGGCCGACGCCTGGGGCGCCCGGGAGTTCGGGGTGGACCCGATGGGCGTGGGCTACATCCGGCGGGCCCACGAACGGGGCCTCGGCACGGCCGACCTGGGGAAGGTGCCGATCCGGTGAGGCCCGGGGCGCGCCGGACGGTCCAGGGCCTCCTGTTCCTGGGGTTCCTGGCCCTGTTCGCCCGCACCGCCTACCGGGGGCGGGATCTCCTGGACTGGCCCGTCCATCTCGCGTTTCGCCTCGACCCCCTGGCCTTCGTGGCCGAGGGGTTCGCCGTGGGCGCGGCGGCCTGGACCTGGCTCTGGCTCGGGGCCTTTGTGCTCGCCGGGGCCACGGTGCTCCTCGGGCGGTTCTTCTGCGGATGGATGTGCCCTCTGGGCACCGCCCTCGACCTCGCCGGGCCGGCGCTCCGGCGGGGGGCCGGCCGCCGCGGGGCCCGGGCCCGGCCGCCCCGGGCGCTCGCGCCCGGCCTCCTGGCCGGGCTCCTCGGCGCGGCGCTGGCCGGCCTGCCCCTCCTCGGGGTGTTCGACCCCCTGAGCCTCCTGCTCCGCTCCCTCACCCTCGCGCTCCACCCGTGGGCCGACGCGGGCCTCAAGGCCGGCCTGGGGCTCCTCTCGGCCGCCTCCCCCGACGCCGCCGACCGGGCCTACCGGATCCTGGACCCGGTGCTCGCCTTCGGCCGGCCCGCCTTCCTCCTGGCCGGGGTCACGGCGGCGGTCTTCGCCGCCGTGCTCGCCCTCGAGCTCCTGGCCCCCCGGTTTTGGTGCGCCCACCTCTGCCCCCTGGGGGCCGGCCTGGGCCTCCTGGCCCGGCTGGGCCCGGTGCGGCGGCGCAAGGCCGGGGAGTGCGGCGCCTGCACGGCCTGCGAGCGGGCCTGTCCCACCGGGGCGGCCCGGACGGACCCGGCCGATCCCCTCTCCTGCATCCAGTGCGGCGCCTGCGAGCGGGCCTGCCCCCGGGGCGCCCGCGGCGCGGGCCTCGGGGCCGGCACCCGGCCGGCCCCGGTTCGGCCGGTGCGCCGGGCGGTGCTCGCGGCGGCCGGCGCCGGGGTGGTGGCGGGCCTCTTCCCCCGGGTCCGGGCCGCCGAGGCCGAACCCGGCCTCCATCTCCTCCGCCCCCCCGGGGCCAGGCCCGAGGAGGAGTTCCGCAAGCGCTGCATCCGGTGCGGGGCGTGCATGCGGGTATGCCCCCGCAACGCGCTCCACCCGGCGTTTCTGGAGGCGGGGTTGGGTGGGATCTGGACGCCCCGGCTCGTTCCCCGGTTGGGCTACTGCGAATACCACTGCCGCCTGTGCGGCCAGGTCTGCCCCACCGGGGCCATCGGGTTCTTGGCCGAGGGTGAGAAGGAGCGTTGGGTCATCGGGCTTGCCGTGTTCGACCGGAACCGGTGCCTTCCCTGGCGTGCCGGCCGCAACTGCCTGGTGTGCGAGGAACACTGCCCCACCCAGCCCAAGGCCATCGCCTTCGAGGCGGACCCGGCCCGGCCCGGGGTCAAGCTTCCCCGGGTGGTGGAGGACCGGTGCATCGGGTGCGGGATCTGCGAGGCGAAATGCCCCCTGCCCGGCCGTTCGGCGATCCGGGTCACCCGGGAAAACCCGACTCGAATAGACATATTCTTCTGATTCACCGAAAAAGTTCTTGACTAAATAGATGTGGTCCACTAGGATGCCTTGCACGAGGCCCGGCGGGTGGTACCCTACGGGCGCCTTTTGACCCCCGTGACCGGAGGAAACCGATGGCCCGCATCTACGAAGACAACAGCCTGAGCATCGGGAACACCCCCCTCATCCGCCTGAACCGCCTGACCCAGGGGCTCAAGGCCACGGTGGTGGGCAAGGTGGAGGGCCGGAACCCGGCCTACTCGGTCAAATGCCGGATCGGGGCCTCCATGATCTGGGACGCCGAGAAGAAGGGCATCCTGAAGCCCGGCGTCACCGTGGTGGAGCCCACCAGCGGGAACACCGGCATCGCGCTCGGTTACGTGTGCGCGGCCCGGGGTTACCGGCTCATCCTGACCATGCCCGAGACCATGAGCCTGGAGCGCCGGAAGATGCTCGCCGCCTTCGGGGCCGAACTCATCCTGACCCCGGGTGCCGAGGGCATGAAGGGCGCAATCAACAAGGCCCAGGAGATCGTGGACTCGGCGCCGGGGAAATATTTCATGCCCAACCAGTTCAAGAACCCGGCCAACCCTGAGATCCATTTCCGCACCACCGGCCCGGAGATCTGGAACGACACGGAAGGCAAAATCGACATCCTGGTTTCCGGCGTGGGCACCGGGGGCACGATCACGGGCGTGAGCCGGTACATCAAGCAGGAGAAGGGCAAGGCGATCCACTCGGTGGCCGTGGAGCCGGCCGCCTCGCCCGTGCTCTCGGGCGGCGTGCCCGGCCCCCACAAGATCCAGGGCATCGGCGCCGGGTTCAAGCCCGACGTGCTGGACCTTTCGGTGGTGGACGAGGTGGTGCAGGTGACCGACGACGAGGCCTTCGAGACGGCCCGGCGGCTCGCCCGGGAGGAGGGCATCATCTCGGGCATCTCGAGCGGGGCGGCCGTGGCCGCGGCGCTCAAGGTGGCCGCCCGGCCCGAGAACGAGGGCAAGCTGATCGTCGTGGTGCTCCCCGACAGCGGCGAGCGCTACCTCTCGACCCCGCTGTTCGAGGCCTGACCCCCTCACCCCGTCCCTCTCCCCCCTTGGGGGAGAGGGACGGGGCCCGGGAGTTCGAGCCTCCCCCACGGATGCATCCGGGGGGCATCCCGGCATGGAAACCCACCGGGCCCCCAGCTTCCTGGCTTCCCAGCTTTCTAGCTAGTGTCCGTCCGGAAACCGCAACCACTTGAAAAGTTTACGAATTTTCGCCAGCTCTGTTATTGGTTTTTGGACGAAAATCTGTTACGATTCACCGCGCAACCATTTGATATAATTGACGAATACCTGTCCAAGGGGTGCGCGGATGCGTCGAAAACGAGACCAGCAACTCGACCTCTTCCAGGTGGCTTCGCAGCACCGGATCAGTAAGGAGTTCGAGGCCATCTCCGGGATTCTGGACGCCGCGCCGGAGATCCTCGACTGGGTGCACGAGGATCTGGCTCGGGCGGGCCGAACCGATCGAGGGCGGGAGGGCATGACCGCCGAGCAGGTACTCCGGTCCGGCCTGGTGAAGCAGATCCAGGGGTTCACCTACCAGGAACTAGAATTCCATCTGGGCGACTCCCAGACGCTCCGGGCGTTCACCCGGATGCGCATGGACCAGACGCCCAGTGCCTCGACGCTGCACGAGAACATCTCGGCGATCCGAGAGGAGACCTGGGGGAGGATCAACCGGCGCATCCTGCAGGCGGCCAAGGAGACCGGGGCGGAAACCGGCCGACTCGGACCTGTTCGTGCCGATGGTGGAGCGGCACGTGGAGATCTACGGGGAAGCCCCGAAGCAGACCGCGGCGGACGGCGGATTTGCGTCCAGGGCAAACCTGGCGGCGGCGAAGGGCGCCGGGGTGGAAGAT
>NZ_BAAHFQ010000032.1:0-27342 GCF_054681715.1 Deferrisoma sp. | reverse complement strand
TCCCTGGGGCTACGGCCCCCTGAAGGCCCGTTGGAGACGACGACGTAGATAGGCCGGGGGTGTAAGCGCAGCAATGCGTTGAGCTGACCGGTACTAAAGGGCCGTGTGGCTTGACCGCCTGTTTTTCGGATTTCCGAGGGGCATGTGGGTCGAGCGTGCGGGGCGAGGCGCGAGACGTGGCGAGTTCGTGTGGACCTGAGATTCTATGAGGTTGTTATCCTTTTTCGGTGGCGATAGCGAGGGGGACACACCCGTTCCCATTCCGAACACGGCCGTTAAGCCCCTCAGCGCCGATGGTACTGCCCGGGCAACTGGGTGGGAGAGTAGGTCGCCGCCGAGCCTTTTCACACGAAACGCCCCCGCGGAGGTCCTCCCTCCCGGGGGCGTTTCTCGTTTCGGGGGATCTATCCTCTGCCCTTGAGAGCCTCCCGAACGAGTTCCACGAGTTCCGGGGTGCGAAGGGGCTTCCAGGCGAAGCCCGCGAGCCCGAGGGCGGCGGCCTTCTCGGGGCCCAGCTCGGGGTCGAACCCGGTGCACAGCACCACCGGCAGGCCCGGGTGGAGGGCCCAGATCTCGGAGAGGAAGGCCGTACCCCGGCCGTCGGGCAGGGTCTGGTCGAGCACGGCCGCGGCGAGGTCGGGCCGGTCCAGGAGGGCGCGGGCCTCGGCCAGGGTCCCGGCGGTGAGCACCCGGAACCCCGCCTCCTCGAGGGCCTCCGCGGCCAGTTCCCGGATGGTCGGCTCGTCGTCCACGAAGAGCACGGCGGAGTCCGGTGTGGGGGGGGCGGGGTGGGGGCGAGCCGGAGGACCCGGGGCGGTCGCCTCGGCCGGGCCGTCCGCCAACGGGAAGGAGAGCCGAAACTCGGCGCCCTGGCCGGGGTGGCTTCGCAGGGTGACCTGGCCCCCGCAGGCGGTGACCACACTGTGGACGAGCGCCAAGCCGAGCCCCGTTCCCTGGCCCGGGGGCTTGGTGGTGAAGAAGGGCTCGAAGACCCGGTGCTGGAGTTCGGGCGGGATCCCGTCCCCCGTGTCCTTTACGACGAGCACCGCGTGGGGCTTCTCGGCGGGCCCGTCCCCGGCCTCGGCCGGAGCGAGGAGCCGGATCTCGATCCGGCCCTCCCGGTTCCCGATGGCGTGGGCGGCGTTGGTGCAGAGGTTGAGGACCACCTGGTGGAGTTCCGTGGGGTCGGCAAACACGGTCGCTCGGGTGTGCGGATCCGCCGTGAACGAGACCTCGATGTTGGCGGGAAGGGTGGCCTCCATGAGGGCGGCGGCCTCGCGCACGACGTCCGCCAGATCCACGACCCGGGGCGCGCGGGGGCGGTCCCGGCCGAAGGCGAGCACCCGGGCCACGAGGTCGCGGGCCCGCTCGGCCGCCCGGGTGAGCTTCTGGAGGTTCTCGGCTTCGCGGGAGTCGGGGGGGAGTTTGCCCGCCACCAGGTCCGCGTACCCCAGGATGGGCTGGAGGAGGTTGTTGAGCTCGTGGGCGATGCCCCCGGCCAGAACCCCGAGGGCCTGGAGCTTCTGGGACACCGCGAGCTGGCGTTCGAGTTCGGCTTCGTGGGTGATGTCGCGCACGACCGCGAGCACCTCCGAGCCCGAGGCCGGCGCGAACCGGGCCTCGAACACGTGACGGCGGCCGTCGCGCTCCACCTCGAACTCCAGGTGCCCCCCCTGGCCGGTGGCCGCGCACTCTTGCACCAGGGCGAGCGCGTCCGGCGGCAGGGGCCCCACCCCTCCGACCCGCTGCCCCACGGCCCGCCGAGCCTCGTCGGCCAGGGGAAACTCCCGGGGCGCCGAGGCATCCCGGTAGGTGCCGTCGGCGTCGATCCGCAAAAGGAGATCGGGCAAGGCGTCCACGAGGGCCCGGAGCCGCCGCTCGCTCTCGGCCACCCGGCGGAACGCCCGGCTGGCCCGGTGGATGTGGCGGATCCGGTGGCCCAGAAGCCGCCAGCTCAGGGGCTTGCCCAGGAAGTCCGTGGCCCCGGCGTCGAAGGCGGCGGCCAGCGCCTCCTGGTCGTCCCGGTCGGTGATGACGACCACGGGCACGGCGGGGCCTTCCGGGTGCTGGCGGATCCGTTTGCACAGCGTGAGCCCATCGATCCCGGGCATCCGGACGTCGAGGAGCACGAGGTCCGGCGGGTCGGCCGCGAACGCATCCCAGGCGGCCTCCCCGTCCGGGGCCTCCACCACGGCGAATCCCGCGTGTTCCAGGGTCGCCCGGATCAGGATCCGGGTGGTGGGTTCGTCGTCGGCCACGAGGGCCCGCGGCCGTCTCTCGTCGCGTTCCATGGTCCGTTCACCCCTCCCGGGCCGAGGCCCACCCTTCGAGGGCCTCGGCCACCTCCTGGTACACCCCCTCGAGCCCCTCGGCCGCCCGCCGCGCCCCGCCCACGTCGCCGCGGCGCAGCGCCTGGTCGATCGCGCGGCAGCGCTCGTGGAGCTCCCCGGCCCCCACGTTTCCCGCCGCGGATTTGAGCGCGTGGGCCGCCTCCCGGGCGTCCGAGGGGTCGCCCCCGTCGAGCCCCTCCCGGATCCGTTCCACGAGCCGGCCCGACGAGGCGACAAACGCCCGGGCCACCTCCCCGGCGAGCGCGGGGCCCAACCCCTCCAGCACCGCCGGGTCCACCGCCGGCGGCCGTGGCGCCGGCGCGGCCGGAAGCCACCGGCCCAGGAGTTCCGCCAACTGCGCCCGCCGGAACGGCTTCGCCAGGTAGTCGTCCATGCCCGCCGCGAGGCAGGCCTCCCGGTCCCCGGCCAGGGCGTGGGCGGTGAGCGCCACGATCGGCACGGTGCCACCCCGGCGCCGGATCTCCCGGGTGGCGTCGTACCCGCTCATCCCCGGCATCTGGCAGTCCATGAGGATGAGATCATAGCTTCCCTCGGCCCAGGCCTCCACCGCGGCCCGGCCGTCGGGCACCACGTCCACCCGGCACCCCATCTCCTCCAGGAGCCCCCGGGCCACCACCTGGTTCGTCGGGTTGTCCTCGGCCAGGAGCACCCGGGCGTCGAAACGGGCCGCGGGGGCGGCGGCGGGATCCGTCGGGGCCCGCTCCGGGGCGGGCCCTGGGCCGGCCCCGAGGAGGACGCGGCGCAGTTCCGTGGGTCGCACGGGTTTTTGGAGCACCGCCGCCACCCCGGCCCGGCCCGCCTCGTCGAAGGCCTTGGGGTCGGCCGAGGAGGTGAGGAGCACCTTCCGGACCCCGGCCCATCGCGGATCCCCGGCCATGCGCACCGCAAGATCGATGCCGTCCACGTCCGGCATGAGCATGTCGAGAATCGCGAGGTCCGGGAGGCGCCCCTCGCGGGTCTCCCGTTCCAGAACCTCCAGGGCCGTGGGGCCGTCGGCCGCACACACGGCCTCGGCACCCCACCGCCGGAGTTGGTCGGCCAGGATCTCCCGGTTCGTCGCGTTGTCGTCCACCACGAGCACCCGAAGCCCCTCCGGCGCGCGCGCCTCGGCCGCCTCCTCGGCGATCTCAAGCGGCACCGCGAACCAAAACCGGCTCCCCACGCCCTCCCGGCTCTCGAACCCGATCTCCCCGCCCATCCGCTCGACCAGGTGTCGGCAGATCGCGAGCCCCAGCCCCGTGCCCCCGAACCGCCGGGTGGTGGAGCCGTCGGCCTGGGTGAACGCCTCGAACACGTGGGGCTGGGCCGCCTCGGGGATGCCGATCCCGGTGTCGGCGACCTCGAAGCGAAGCTCGGCCCGCCGGGACGACCTGGCCGTGACCTGGGCCGAGACGACCACCTCCCCCTGGGGGGTGAACTTGACCGCGTTCCCCAGGAGATTGTGGAGGATCTGCCGCAGCCGCACCGGGTCGCCCCGCACGAGGGCGGGAAGCTCGGGGTCGAGGCGCACGGCGAGCTCCAGGCCCTTGGCGTGGGCCGCCTCGCTGAAGGTGTCGGCCACGTCCTCCACGAGCTCGGCCGGAGAGAGCTCGATCTCCTCCAGTTCGAGGCGGCCGGCCTCGGCCTTGGAGAAGTCGAGAATGTCGTTCAGGAGCGCCAGCAGGTGCTCTGCAGAGCGCTCGGCGGTGCGCACGAACCGCTCCTGGCGGGCGTCGAGCCGGGTGGAGAGCAGGAGATCCAGCATCCCTAGCACCCCGTTCATGGGGGTGCGGATCTCGTGGCTCATGTTCGCGAGGAACCGGCTCTTGGCCCGGCTCGCCTCCTCGGCCGCCTCCTTGGCCTCCCGCAGGCGCTCGACGGTCCGGGCGAGCTCCTCGTTGGTTCGCTCGAGCTCCGCCGTGCGCCGGGCCACGAGCTCCTCGAGCCGTTCCCGGTGAGCGGCGAGTTCCCGGTCGCGGGTTTCGAGTTGCTCGAGCATGGCGTTGAACCCGAGGCACAGGGTGCCGACCTCGTCCGAGCCGTGGGGCCGGACCCGCAGGTCGAACCGGCCGTCCCGGGTCACCCGGTCCATGGCCGCGGAAAGCTCCTGGAGGGGCCGGGACACCGCGCTCTGGAGCCGGAGGGCGAGGGCCAGGGCGAGGGTCAGGATGCCGGCGGCCAGCGCGGAGGTGGCCGCCAGGTCGCGCCCCAGGGCCCGGCGCCAGGCCCGGAGGTCCGCCCGGATCCAGAGGGTGCCGATCGGGCGGCCTTCGAGCTCCACGGAGGTGCCCACGGCGAGCTCGGCCCCCTGCCAGCGGACGGCGGACTCCCGCAGGATCCCAGCGGGAAACCGGACCGGTGCCCCCGCGGGGTAGGCGGCGAAGGGGCGGCCCGCCGGCGTGAGCACGGCCGCCTCGGTCACGGTGGGGTGGGCCCGCAGGGCCGATAGGGTCTCCTCTGCCGCCTGGGTGTCTTGAAACGCCAGGGGGGCGGAGACGTTCACGGCGAGCACCCGGGCGAGCGCCCCCAACTCGTTGGCGGCCTGGGAGGTCTTGTCCCGCACCCGCTGGACGCCGAGCACCCCGGTCACCACGAGGGCCACGAGCGCCGTGGGCACCGCGACCGCGAAGAGCAGCTTCCACCGCACCGGGAGATTCGCGAACGCCCACGCCCTCATCGGATCTCCTCCACCAGCCGGGCGAGACGCAGCACCTTGGAGCTGAGCTCCAGGCCGCCCCGCCGAAGCGCCGCCCGGTTCACGTCGATCCGTACCCGGCCGCCCATGCGCCAGAAGCTCACCGCCCCTCCCCAGGCCGCAAACCCCTCGATGTCCGCCACCGAGAGGAGCGGTTTGCCGCGGATCGCGGCGAGCACCTCCCCCGCGCGCTTTCGTTGCGAGGCCGCCAGGTACGCGACGTGGCAGCCGTCGAGGGCGGACAGGGCCTCCACGCGCCGTGTCTCGACGGGGTGGCCCTTGACCGTCTCGCCCGCGAGCCGCGAGAGCGCCCGGGTCACGGGGTCGTCGCCCAGGAGGCACACCCGAAGTGGACTCCCCGCGGCCGGGAACGTGCCCGGGGGCCAGTCGGTGAACCGGGCGAGGTTCAGCACGATGGCCGCCTTGATCTCGGCTTCGTCGGGTCCCTCTCCGGCGAGGCCGAGCCGGGACACCAGGGGCACCGCGGCGATGGCGGCCAGAAACTCGCGGCGGGTGAGCGCCATGCCGGTCGCCTCAGTGGGTCCAGGTCACCCGGGCGTACACCGACCGCTCCACCTCGGCCGGCACCGTGGAGAGAATCTCGGGGGTGAACTCGGGGTGGGACGCGTCCAAGAGGTTCTGGCCGACGAGGGATACGTCGAGGCCCGGCAACGGCGTCCAGCCGATCCGCAGATCCGCCGTGGTGTAGGCGTCCACGCCGAGGCTGGGGAGCCCGGCCGCGTGGCGCACCCAGAGGTCCAGTTCCCACCCCGCCGGGAGATCCCAGGACGACAGGAGGGACACCTGGTTCCGGGGCGCCTCGCCCTCGGCCGCCTCCGACAGGGGATCCTGGCTCCCGTCCTCCGGGGTGAGCCGGAGCACCATCCAGGTGTACGAGAGCCGGAGCCGCCACCAGGGGGCCGGGTGCCAGCCCGTTTCCACCTCGGTCCCGTACACGGTGCCCCGCATCCGGTTTTCGGCGGTCATCTCCTGGACCCACACCCCCTCGGCGCCGGGACTCGGCGCCCCCACCGGCTCCACGGTGCGCAGATCCCGGTAGACGTGGCAAAACGCGGTCGCGTCGACCGTGAGGGTCCGCCCGAAGGCGCCCCGGTAGCCCAGTTCGTACGCCATGAGCGTTTCGCTTTCGAAGTCCTCGTTCCCCACCAGGTGGATCTCCACCGGCACGGGCATCTCCGGCGAGGGCTCGAGGAGGGACATCCGGAACCGGATGTCGACCTCCGCCCGGCTCGGGGTGCGCACGGCCCGGCTCACGGCGGCCCACACCCGGTGGCGCGGGGTCACCACCCACAGGGCCCGGGCGTTGGGCTGCACCTCGATCCCGGTGTAGTCGTTGTGTTCGAACTTGGAGCCCAGGGTGAGCCGCAGGCGGTCCGGGACGAGATCGATCTCGTCCTGGAGGAACGCGCTCCAGAGCCGGTCGGTGCGACGGTCGTTGGGCACCTCGGCGGCGTAGCTGCCGTCCACGCGGTCCCGGGTGAGCCGGGCCCCCAGGCCCCAGACGATCTCCTGCCACCCCCCCAGGGTGAACCGGTGCTGGAGGTCGAGGTCCCAGGTGTCGCGGACCTCGCCCAGGACCTCCGAGGAGCGGTCGGTGCGGTCGTAGTACCCCTGGACCGAGAGTTCCGCGGTGGGGGAGAACCACCGGTTCCAGCGGGCCAAGGCGTAGGCGCCCCGCACGTCGTCCTCCTCGTCGAACTCCCGCGCGGGGTCCCCGGGCCCCACGAGGGCCCGGGTCCGGCTCTGCACGGCTTCGCGGTAGGCCTCGCCCTCCACCATCCAGGTCGCGGCGCCGGCCGTCCCCCCGTCGAGGCGCGCCCCGGCCCGCACACCCTGCCACGCGTCGTGGGCGTCCCGGCCCTCCCGGTCCACCGAGGCGTCGTGGCCAAACGCCCGCGCCCACACCCGGCCGAAGGTGTTCCCCACCGCGAACCCGTGCCGCAGGTTCAGGAAACCGAGGTCCTCGGTTCCCCCGCCCAGGGCGATCCGGGTCCCCACCGTGTCCTTGGCGTGGCGGGTGATGATGTTGATCACCCCGTTCACGGCGTTGGCGCCCCACAGGGTGGCCCCGGGCCCCCGGATCACCTCGATGCGTTCCACGTCGTCCAGGAGCAGATCCTGGGCGTCCCAATGGACGCCCGAGAAGAGCGGGGTGTACACCGTGCGGCCGTCCACCAGCACGAGCAGCTTGTTGGCGAAACGGCCGTTGAACCCCCGGGCGCTCACGGCCCATTTGTTGGCGTCGATGCGGGCCACCTGGACGCCGGGCACGAGCCGGAGCGCCTCGGGCACGCTGGTGGCCCCGGAGCGGCGGATGTCCTCGGCCGTGATGACGGCGACCGCGGCCGCCGCGTCGGAAAGGGCCTCGGCCCGGCGGCTCACGGTGGTGACCTCGGTGGAGAGGAGTTCCTCGAGGCTCAGGCCCGCGAGGCCCGAGCCCTCCCCGGCGGCGGCCGGCACCCCCCCCAGGCACAGGAGCGCGGCGGCGCAGGCCGCCGAAAACCAACCGGTCGGTTGTCGGATTCCGTTCCAACAGGCCACGGGCCATCTCTCCTTTTGTTCGGTCAAGAACGGGGCGCGGGGGGGTGAGCCGGCGCTTCGGCGGCGGACACGCCGTCGCGGCTCGCCTCCTTGACCCGGTACATGGCCTGGTCGGCCAGGCGCACCAACGCGAGCTTCGTCTGGGCGTCGTCGGGGAAGGTGGCCACCCCGAAGCTCGCCGTGATCCGAATGCGGTACCCCTCGTCCTGCAGGAAATACCGCGACCGGATGCGGCTGCGGAGGTTTGAGGCCATCTGGACGGCGCCGTCCTTGGGGGTGTTGGGAAGCACCACCACGAACTCGTCGCCCCCGTAGCGCACGGCCACGTCGGCCTTTCGCACGTGGGACCGGATCACGCGGCCCACCTCGGTGAGGAGCCGGCTCCCCACCAGGTGGCCGTAGGTGTCGTTCACGTCCTTGAAATAGTCGAGGTCGAGGAACACGAGCGACACCGGGTACCCGTACCGGCGGGCCCGGTCGAACTCGTAGTCGAGCACGTCCAGCAGGTACCGGGCGTTGTAGAGTCCGGTGAGGTCGTCGGTGACCACCAGGTCCCGCACCTTCTCCACGTACCGGGCGTTCTCGATGGCGATGGCCGCGTAGTCGGCGATCGTCGAGAGGATCTGAAGGTCGGCCTCGGAAAAGGTCCGCTCGTCCAGGGGGTTCACGAGCTCGATCACCCCCAGCACCCGGTTTTTGCTTTTCAGCGGTACGCACACGATGGAGCGGGTGTTGAACTGCACCGCCTCGTCCACCTTGGGGGCGAACCGGGGGTCCTGGCGGACGTCGGGGATGAGCAGGGGTTTTCCGTGGAGGGCGACCCACCCCGCGATGCCCTCCCCCTTCTGGAGCCGGATGTCCTTGAGCCGGTCGGCGGCCGGGGACACGGCGATCTCGAAGGCGAGTTCCCCGGTGCGCTCGTCCACGAGCAGCAGCGACCAGGTCTTGGGCCGCAGGAGTTGGCCCACCTTGTCCATGATGATGCTCAGGACCTCCTTGAGGTCCAGGGTCGAGGTCAGGGCCTTCCCGATCTCGACCAGGGTCTCCAGTTCGCGCGTCCTGCGCTCCAGGAGCCCCCGGAGCTCGGGCGGGCAGGCGTCGTTGGGCTCGGGCATCGTGCCTCCCGTCGCGGTGGGGGATGGCCGGGACGAACCCGGCGGCGTTATTGCGCTCCCCTACCTCTTCGGCTAGTATGCCCCGAGGTTTTAGCCCGAGAGGGTGGCTTTTCCTTTCCCACGGATCCGAGGCGCCATGCAGGTATCCTGCCCGAAATGCCGGGCCCGCTACGAGGTGCCGGACGAAAAGCTCTCCCGGGGGGCCGTGAAGATCCGGTGTTCCCGCTGCGCCCACCTGTTCGCGGTGCGCCGGAGGCCGGAGGCTCCCCCCGAGCCCCCCGAGGCGAGGTTCGAGGATTTCGCCTCGGAGGGGGAGGCGGCCGCGCCCGGCGGGGGCGAGACGGCGGGGGAGAAGGGACCGGCGGGAGAGCCGCAGATCCCGGGTTTCGACGACCTGCCGCCCCTGGGGGAGCTGGACCTGGCGGAAGGCTCCGGGGAACCGGCCGCCCCTTCGGCGCCGCAGACCGAGCCCGAGGTTCCGCCCCTCGACGACCTGCCCTCCCTCGAAGACCTGGATCTGGGGGACTTTGTTGCGGAGCCGGCCGGCGAACAGGCCGGGGAGGCCGCCCGGCCGGAGGCCGAGATCCCGGCGGTGGACGACCTGCCCTCGTTGGGGGAGCTCGATCTCGCGGATTTCGAGGCCGATGCCGGGGGGGCCGAGCCGGACGCCGCCGAGCCCGGGCCGGAACTGGAACGGGTGAGGGAGGACGACCTCGTACCTCCCCGCCGGCAGGCGGGCGTGCAGGTGCAGGGCCTGGCCGACGACATGCCGCGCCTGGATCTCCAGCGGGGCCCCCGGAGCCGGCCCGAGGGGGCGGGCCGGTCGCCCCTCGTGGCCCGGGACCGGCGCCGGTCGCCGCTCTTCTGGGTGGTGGTCCTGGCCGTTGCGGGAGCCCTCGGGTTCACCGGGTACAACGTGTACCGGCACCCCGAGGCCTTTACGTTCCTGAGCCCCTCGAAGATCCGGGCCCTGTGGCACCGCCGGGCCGTGGGGGCCCGGCTGGCCGTGCAGAACGTCGAGGGGTACTACCGGGATCTCGCGGGGGGGCGGCGGGTGTTCGTGATCCGCGGCGAGGTGTGGAACCGGTCCCAGGCGCCCCAGAGCCTGGTGCGGGTGCGGGGGAACCTGTTCGACGACCGCGGCCGCACGCTGGCCTCCCGGGAGGTGTACTGCGGCAATGTGCTGACGGAGAGGGATCTCGCCACCCTTTCGCCGGCCGACCTCGAGGCCCGGCTCCAGAACGAGGTGGGGGAGGGCCTGAGCAACATGGACATCCGGCCCGGGGGGCGGGTGTCGTTCATGGTGGTGTTCCTGCCGGCGCCCGAGGGGGCCGTGAAGTTCAACGCCGAGGTCGTGGAGGCCCGGGAGGGGGCCTCGGGCGGGTGAGTTCGCCGGTGTGATCCAGACGTTCCGACCCCTCGTTCCCCACCTGCGACCCCATGCGAAGTCGTTCGCATGGGGTTTTGTCGCGTTGGTGTTCTCCGTGGTCCTGCAGTTGGCGGGCCCCCAGGTGCTGCGCCGGGGGGTGGACGCCCTGGCCGGGGGGGAGGGGGACGTGCTCGACCTCGCCCTCGTGTTGGGGGGGCTCGCCGCCGGCCAGGCGCTGTTTCGGTTCGCCTCCCGCCGGCTCACCCTGGGGGCGGCCCGGGCCGTGGAGCACGACCTGCGCATGGCGTACGTGGGCCACGTGCTGCGGCTGCCCCTCGAGACCCTGGACCGGGCCCGCAGGGGCGATCTCGTGAGCCGGGCCCTCCACGACCTCCAGGATCTAAGGCTTTTCCTGGGGGCGGGATGGCTCAATCTGTGCCAGACCCTCCTGGTGGGCTCCGGCACGGCGGTGCTCCTGTGGCGGATCCACCCGGGGCTCACCGCCGTGGCCTTGGCGCCGTTTCCGGCCATCGCCTGGGTCGTCCGGCGGATGAGCCCCCGGCTCCACCGGCGATTCCTGGCGGCCGACCGGGCCGCCGGGGCGGTGGCCGACCGGGTCCACGAGACCCTCACCGCGGTTCGGCTGCTGCGGGCCCTGCGCCGGGAGCGGTGGCAGGAGGAACGGTTCCGGGGCGAGAACGAAGCCCTGTGCCGGGCCCGGGAACGGGTGGTCTGGGCCTGGGCGGCCGTGTTCCCGGCGGTGGGCGTGCTCGCCGGCCTGGGCCACGTGGCCGTGCTGGGCCTCGGGGGATACTGGGTGGCCACGGGGGCCCTGTCCCTGGGCGGGTTCGTGGCCTTCAGCGCCTACCTGGCCATGCTGATCTGGCCCATGGTGGCCCTCGGCTGGACCCTGAGCCTGGTGCAGCGGGGGGCGGCAGCCCTGGGCCGGTTGGAGGAGGTCCGCCGGTGGCCGGCGGAGCCCGAACCGGGGGCGCCTCTGCCGCCACCGGCGGCGGTGTGCCTCCGGGCCGAGGGGGTCACCTACACCTATCCGGACGCCACCGGCCCGGCCGTGGCCGGGGTCGATTGGGAGTTGCCCGAGGGGGGCATGTGGGCCCTGGTGGGGCCCACGGCGTCGGGGAAAAGCACGCTGGTGTCCCTGGTGGCCCGGTTGCGCCGGCCCCAGCGGGGCGCGATCGAGATCCACGGCGAGGCCCTGGAGCGGATCGCCGACCCCGAACTGCGCCGCCACCTGGCGGTGGTGCCCCAGGAGGATTTCTTCTTCTCCGACTCGGTGGCCGCCAACGTGCTCCTGGGCCGGCCCCGGGACGACGGGAGGATCTGGGAGGTCCTGGCGCTGGCCGGGCTCGAGGCCGACGTGCGCTCCCTACCCGACGGGCTCGACACCCGGGTGGGGGAGGGCGGGATCACCCTGTCGGGGGGGCAGCGCCAGCGGCTGGGCATCGCCCGGGCCCTCTACGGCGACCCGGACGTCCTCGTGCTGGACGGGAGCCTCTCGAACCTCGACGCGCGAACCGCCCGGGAGGTCCTGGGCCGCGTCCGGCAGCGGCTGCGGGGCCGAACCCTCGTGGTGGTGAGCCACCGGGCCTTCGAGGTGGAGGAGGCCGACGGGGTGTGGTTCCTGGAACGGGGCCGCATCGTGGCGAGCGGCACCCACGGGGACCTCTGGAGCCGGCTGCCGGGGTACCGCCGCCTCTACCGGGAGGAGGAGCTCCGCCGGGAGTTGGAGGAGGCGCCGTGAGGCCCCACGCCCCTTCGGCGCGCCGGGTCCGGCCGGGGGACTGGCGCCTGCTGGCGAGGCTTTGGCCCCTGACCCGGCCGTACCGGGGAGCGCTCGCGGCGGGGGTGGGGCTCATGGCCGTCGGCGCCTTCGGCCGCATGGCGGGCCCCTATCTCGTGAAGCTCGCCATCGACGGCCCGGTGACCCGGGCCGATGCGAAGGGCCTCGCTTGGCTCGCGGCGCTGTATCTCCTGGTGCAGGCCGGGGTCGGCGCCGTGGAGGCGGGACAGACCGTGCTCCTTCGCACCCGGGGCGAGAGGATCCTGCGGGACCTACGGGAGCGGCTGTTCGCCAAGGCCCTGCGGCTCCCGATGGGCCGGCTCGACCGCACCCCGGCGGGCACCGTGGTGTCGCGGGTATCCTCCGACGTGGCGGTGCTGTCCGACCTCTTTAGCGCCGGGCTGGTGGGGGTCCTGGGCGACATCGTCCTCGTCCTGGGGATCCTGGCCGTCCTGTTCCGGCTCCACGCCGGGCTGGCCCTCACGGTGCTCGCGGTGTTCCCGGTGCTCCTGGTGGCCTCGGAGTGGATCCGCCGGGGCATGCGCGAGGCCTACCGATCCGCCCGGGAGGCCACGTCCCGGCTCACCGCGGCGATCCACGAGCACCTGCGGGGCGCCGAGGTGGTCCGGCTGTTCGGGGCGCGGGCCTGGAGCCTCGGCCAGGTGGAGGAGCGCGGGGAGGAGAACCTGCGGGCCCAGGTGCGTTCGGTGACCCTGCAGGCCCTCTTCTTCCCCCTGGTGGAGCTGTTTTCCGCCCTGACCCTGGCCCTGGTGCTCTGGCGGGGGGCCGGGTTCGCCGCCGGAGGGGGCTTGACCTTCGGGGCCCTGGTGGCGTTCTTCGAGTACGTGCAACGCCTCTTCCGGCCGCTGCGGGACGTGGGCGAGCGGGTGAACGTGCTCCAGGCGTCCCTCGCCGCGGCCGAGCGGATCACCGGGTTCCTCGACGAGCCCTCCGAGGCCCCGGGGGGCCGCGCCCGGCCCCCGATCCGGGGGGAGGTCGTGTTCGACGGCGTGACCTTCGGGTACGGCGACGGCGACCAGGTGCTCCAGGGCTTCGACCTGGTGGTGCGGCCGGGGGAGTCCGTGGCCCTGGTGGGACCCACCGGGTCCGGCAAGACGACCGCCGTGCACCTGCTCCTCGGGTTCTATTTGCCCCGGGCGGGCGAGATCCGGATCGACGGCACCCCCCGGCCCCGGCTCGACCCCGAGTGGTTCGCCCGCCACGTGGCGCTCGTGCCCCAGGATCCGGTGCTCCTCCGGGATACGGTGTTCGAGAACATCCGGCTGGGCCGGGAATGGGTGGGGCCGGCCCAGGTCGAGGCCGCGGCCCGGGCCGTGGGGCTCCACGAGATGATCGAGGAACTGCCGGCCGGGTACGAAACCCTTCTCGGGGAGGAGGGGGCCGGGCTCAGTTCCGGGCAACGGCAGCTGGTGGCGTTCGCCCGGGCCCTCGCCGGCGACCCCCGGATCCTGATCCTCGACGAGGCCACCTCCGAGGTGGATCAGGCCACCGAGGCCCAGATCGAGGAGGCCCTGGCCGTGCTGCTCGAAGGCCGGACGTCGCTCGTGGTGGCCCATCGCCTGAGCACCGTGCGCCGGGTGGACCGGATCGCGGTCCTTCGAAGGGGCCGGGTTGTCGAGCAGGGAAGCCATGACGAGCTCCTGGGCCGGGGCGGATGGTACCGCAGCCTGTACGAACTGAACCTGCTGCGGGCGTGACCGGCCTCGGTGCCCCGCCTGGCCCGGCCTTCCGCCCCCGGCGAGCCCGTCCTCGGGCCCCGCGCCGGCGGGGGGCGGGAGCCCCTCGGCCGAAGACCACGAGACCGTAGACCGCTTTTCCCGGGAGTCCCATCGTGAGCGAGTTCGACGTTCCGAAACACATGGCGGCGTTGGTCGTGCTCCTTGTCCTGTCGGCGTTTTTCTCGGGGTCGGAAACCGCGTTGCTGGGCGCCGACTGGTGGCGCATGCGCTACCGGGCCCGGGCCGGCGACATGCGGGCCCGGATCTACGAGGCCCTCCTGGCCCGCAGGGACCACCTGATCGGAACGATCCTGGTGGGGAACAACCTGGTGAACATCGCGGCCTCCGCCCTGGCCACGGCCGTGGCCATCCAGTGGTTCGGCGAGGAGGGGATCGCCGTGGCCACCGGGGTGATGACCTGCCTTCTCCTCGTGTTCAGCGAGATCGCCCCCAAGACCTTCGCATCCCAGAGGCCCGAGGCCGTGTCCCTGGCCGTGGCCCCGGTGTTCGCCGTGCTGTGCCGGCTGTTCTACCCCTTCGTGGCGGCCGTGACCCTGGTGTCCAACGGACTGCTGCGGATGATGGGGGCGAGGCCCGAGGCGTCGGCCCGCCAAAGCCTGTCGGAGGACGAGATCCGCGCCCTCCTGGAGGACGGCGCGGGGGCGTCGGTGGAGGAGGCGCGGCGCCGGATGCTCCACGGGATCTTCCGGATCGGCCGGCAGCAGGTGCGCGAGATCATGGTGCCCCGAACGCGGGTCCAGGCCATCGACGTGGCCACCCCGCTCAAGGAGGCGGTGGAGACCTTCGTCCGCACGGGGTACACCCGGCTCCCCGTGTACCGGGAGAACCTCGACGATCTGGTGGGCATCGCCCACGTGCGAGACGCCGTGGCCCTCCTGATCCGGGACTCCGGGGCCGGCCTCGCCCAGGTGGCCCGGGAGCCGTTTTTCGTCCCCGAAACCAAGGACCTGGAGAGCCTTCTCTACGAGTTTCGGACCCGGCGGACCCACATGGCCGTGGTGGTGGACGAATACGGGGGGGTGGAAGGGATCGTGACCCTGGAGGACGTGATCGAGGAGATCGTCGGCGAGATCCGAGACGAACACGACGTGGAGTCCGACGCGATCCGGTTCCTGCCCGGGGGCGAGGTGCTGGTGCACGGGGGCACCCCGATCCGCGACCTGAACCAGCAGCTGGGGCTTCGGCTGCCCACCGAGCCCGACGTGACCCTGGCCGGGTTCCTGATGACCCGGCTCGGGCACATTCCCCAGGCCGGGGAAACCGTGGAGTTCCGGGGCCACCGGTACACCGTGGAGCGAACGGCGGGCCACAGGGTGCTCCTCGTGCGGGTCACCCCCTTGCCGACCGCCCCCTCGGGACCCCAGACCCAGAAGGCCTGATCCGCACCGGGCGGGGCGTCCCGTTCTCCGCCGGGGTGAGGGCACCCGGCCCTCCGGGGCGCCACCGGCGCGGTCCCCCTGCGGCCCCGACCTCGCGTCACACGGTGAACCGGGCCATCAGCCCCTTGAGGCTCAGGGTCTGGGACCCGAGCCGCTCCGCCGTACTCCGGGTCTGTTCCACGGCCGCGGCGAGCCGGGTGGCGAGCTCGGCCACGGCGTCGAGGTTTCGCCCGATCTCCTCCACGGCGGCGCTCTGCTGCTGGGTGGCCGTGGCGATCTGGGACACCCGGTCTGCCGTGTGCTCGATCTGGGACACGATCTCCGCCAGCGCCTCCCCGCCCTGTCGGATCAGGGCGCTGGAGGTGTCGACCTCCCCGAGCCCGTCCTCCACCGAGGCGACGGCGCGGCCGGTCTCGGTCTGGATGCCGGCGATGGTGTCCCGCACCCGACGGGTGGCCTGGGCCGTTTTCTCGGCGAGCTTTCGCACCTCGTCGGCCACCACCGCAAACCCCCGGCCGTGTTCCCCCGCCCGTGCCGCCTCGATGGCGGCATTCAAGGCCAGCAGGTTCGTCTGGTCGGCGATGTCCTCGATGACCTGCATCACGGCGCCGATCTCGTGGGTGCTGGTCCCCAGGTCCCGGACCTGGTCGGCGATGGCCCTCACCCGCTCCTCGACCCGGGCCATGCCCTCCACCCCCTGGGCCACGGTCGTTCCGCCCCGCTCCGCGGTTTCCGAAGCGGTTTGCGCCGTTGCCGCCGCCTCCTGGGTGTCGCGGGCCACCTGGAGCACGGTGGCGCTCATCTCCTCGGCCGAACTGGCCGCCGCATGGGTGCGGTCCTTCTGGGCCTCGGCCTCGTCGAGGGCCCTGCGGCTCGCCTCGAGGATCTCCTCGGTCCCCGAGGCCACCGCCTCCGCGGTGGCCAGAACTTCCCGGACCAGGCTCTGGAGGTTGGCCAGGAACCGGTTGAACGCCTCGGCCAGTTCGGCCATTTCGTCCCGACCCTTCACGGGGAGCCGGCGGGTCAGGTCGGCCTCGCCCGTGGCCATCTCGGCCACCCGGGCCGTGAGGGCCCGGATCGGCCGGCCCACCCGAAGGCCGAGGAGGATCCAGGTGCCGATGGAGGCCACCGCGAGCCCCGAGAGGCCGGTGGCGACCCCGGTCGCCACGATGCCCCGGCGCGACGCGGCCACGAGGTGCCGGGTCTTCTCCTCGGCCCGGGCGAGCCGGTCGAGGCCATAGCGCACGTAGAGAACCCCGGCCAGATCGCCCTCCCTGGCCTCCTCGTGGCACCGCAGGCAGTCCGCGGTCATCACGTGGGAACGCAAGATGACCACCTCTCCCCCGCGATGGACCTCGGCGAGCCCCTGGGCGGCCACGGCGCGGTCAAAGTCCTGGCGCGGAAACCGCTGCTTGACCGATTCGGGGCGGCTCGCGTACGCCACGATGCCCTGGGCGTCCAGCAGACCGATCTCGATCACCCCCTCGATCGTCCCCAGGTCGCCCAGGAGGTGCTGGAACTGGTCCATCTCGCCCCGCTCCAGGGACCCCTTGGTGCCGGTTTCGAGGCTCGTGAACACGTTTCGGGCCTGGGCCGCGGCCGCCTCGGCGAGCTCCAAGGCGCTCGCACGGCCCAGTTCCTCCATGGCGCGGGTGGCGCGGGTTGTGGCGACCCAGGTGCTCACCCCGAACGCGAGCGCCAGCACGCCGAGAAGAAAGCCGCCCACCTTGAGCTGGATCCCGATTCGCATGAGGCTCCTCCCGGTCACGCCGTCCGCCCCTCATGGAGGCGGTAGAACGGATACCCCGGGTTCCGGGCGAACCCGGGCCGGGCGCAGCCCGTGCACGGGGCCCGGCCCCGCACGCACCAGTTCACGCCGGCGTTCCAGCCCCGCCAAGGGCAGTCGGAGGGGGTCAGCACCCCCTGGCAGCCCAGTTGGAACAGGCACCCGTCCTCCCCGGGGGCCCGGGCGAACTCCTGGCGCTCGTACTGGGCGAAGTGGGGACATTGGTCATGGACGGGCCGGGCGAAGAACGCGAGCGGCCGGCCCTCGTCGTCCAGGCGAAGCCCGGCCGGCCGCCGGGCGAGCACGGCGGTGCCCACGATCCAGTGGGGGTGGGCCGGGCAGCCGGGCACGTTGACGACCGGCGTCGAAACGCCCCGGTCCGCGAGAACCGCCTTCACCGGTGCGGCGCCCGTGGGGTTCGGGGGCGCGGCCGGGATGCCGCCGAAACTCGCGCAGGTGCCCACGGCCACGACCGCCGTGGCCCCGCGGGCCGCCCGTGCCAGCAACTCGGCCAGGGGTTCCTCCCCCACCGTGCACGCGTCGGGCATGCCGGCCGGCACCGCCCCCTCGACCGCCAGCAGATACCCTCCGGCCTCGATGGCCTTTTCCACGGCCTCGAGGGCGGCCGGCCCGGTGGCGGCCGAGAGCGTCGGATGGAACCGCAGGGCGAAGTAGCGGGTGATGAGTTCCGCCGGTCCCGGTCGCTCGGCGTTCAGGAGGCTCACGGAGCAGCCGGAGCACGACTGGCCCTGGAGCCACAAGAGCCCCGGCCGGTCGGCGGCGAGGCCCTCCAGGGCCCGGGCCACGCCGGGAAGGGCCGGGCCGCCGAGGCCGAGGGCGGAGGCGAGGGTGGCGGCGTCCCGGAGAAACTCGCGTCGGGTGATGGCCATGGTGGGTCTCCTCCCCTTGGGGGTCAGTGGACCGCGCAGGCGATGCACGGATCGAACGACCGCACGACCCGGGCCACGGCGAGCCCCGGGGGCTCGCCCTTCCGGGCCGCGAGGCCCTCGAGCGCCGCCTCCACCGGCCCGGGGGTGCCGGCGTCGTCCCGGGGCGAGAAGTTCCAGGTGGAGGGCACCACGCACTGGTACCGGTCGATCCGAAACCCCTCGATCCGGGCCCAGTGGCCCAGGGCCCCCCGGGGCGCCTCCACGAGCCCGGCTCCGGCCCCGGACGGCCGGGGGGTATACTCGCCGGCGGTCGGGCCGCCGGGTTCGAGGCGGCCGAGCCAGTGGTGCATCTTGCGGGCGAGGGCCCAGGCCTCGAGCCCCCGGGCCAGGTGCCGCCCCAGCACGCCCGAGAGATCCGCGGCCCGGAGCCCCGCGGACGCGAGCCAACGATCCTCGGCCTCGCGGATGGCCGGGTGGCCCCGGGCCGCGGCGATCCGGACCCGGGCGAGGGGGCCCACCTCCAGGGGGCGGCCGGCGTACCGGGGGGCCTTGAGCCAGGAGTAGGCCCCGGGTTTCCCCGGATCGGGCCGGGTTACGCCCTCGGCGGGCCGGGCCGGGCCGGCCGCGCGGTACCGGCTCTGGCCCACCTGTTCGGCGATGGCCTCCGGCCGCAGGGGCTCGAGGCGGCCGTCGGCCAAGACCCCCGAGGGAAGCCAGGGGCTGCCGTCGGCCTCCTCGAAGGCCCCGAAGGCCAGAAACGCCTCGGGCCCCCGCCCCTCACGCGCCAGGTGGGGAAACCGCCTGCCGAGTTCCAGGAGGTCCGGCAGGTAGGCGGTTTCGACGAACGTGAGCACCCGGCCGAGATCGCTGCGGAACGCCTCCACCTCCAAGGGGTCGACCGGGGTCGTGACGCCCCCGGGCACCAGGGAGGCGGTGTGGGGCATCTTCCCCCCGAACCGGGCGGCCATGCGGTGGCAGGCCTGCCGGACCTCGAGGGCGTCGAGGTAGTGGGCGAGCGCCGAGGCCGTCCACGGCCCGTCGGCCGGAAGCCCCCCCTCCCACTGGGGAAGGAACGGGGCGGCCGGCAGGACCCGGTTCGACCGCACCTCCCCCTCGGCCCAGGCCCGCAGGGCGGCCAGCCGCGGGTCGTCCCCCTCGTAGGCCAGGATCCCGGCCACGTCCACGAAATCGAGCGCGCTCAGGTGATAGAAGTGGAGGAGGTGGCTCTGGAGGAAGTTCGCGCCCAGCACGAGGCTCCGAAGCAGCCTCCCGTTCGGGGGGACCATTAGCCCCAACGCCTCCTCGAGGGCCCGGCACGAGGCCACGGCGTGGCTCACGGGGCAGACCCCGCAGATGCGCTGGGTGATGACCGGCGCATCGAGGGCGTCGCGGCCCTTCAGGATCGATTCGAACCCCCGGAACATCTCCCCGGCCACCCGGGCCTCGGCGATCCGGTCGTCCTCCCAGCGGGTTTCGACCCGCAGGTGGCCCTCGATGCGGGTCACGGGATCGAGCACGAGCGTGGCCATGGGATGCCTCCTCCCTAGATGTTCCCCGGATGACGGGCACAGATCCCCGACCGGGATTGTCCCGGCGCACGCGTTCCTTTATCGGCGACGAGGCGGGGCGGCTTGAGGGTATTTAGGAACTTTTTGGAGAAAAAAGCATGGAAAAGAGTTCGCATCGGTTTAGCTTTTGCATTTTCTGGGTGAAGTGTTGCAACTCGTTTCATCTCGCCGTCCCCGTGTCCTTTGCCGCCACGGGAGACGTTTCTCCCGTGGCGGCAAGATCTTTTCGGGAAAGGTCCTTGACAGGGGTGGGGCCGGTTTGTATAGTCCGGCCATGTTGTGGGATGAGGTGGGATAGAGTGGGGCACCAGGCCATGGAGGCCGCATGTTCCGGGGATGCTTCGAGCACACCATCGACGACAAGGGTCGGCTCAGCATCCCCGCGCGGTTCCGGGAGGCCCTGGAGACCACGTTCAGCGCCCCCCTGTACCTGACCCGCCACAAGGACTGCCTCGTCGCGTACCCGGCCGACGAGTGGCGCACCCTCGAGGCCCGCATCAACGAGCTGCCCGCCTTCGATCCCAAGATCCAGGCCTTCCGCAGGTTCTTCTACGCCCCGGCCCAGGAGTGTCCCGTGGACAAGGCGGGCCGGATCCTCGTGCCCCCGACGCTACGCTCCTACGCGGGCCTCGACCGCCAGGTGGTCCTGGCCGGCATGGGAAAGAACTTCGAGATCTGGGCCAAGGAGCGCTACGACGCGGCCATGGACGCCGTGGCCGCCCAGTTCGACGAGATCGCGGGGGCCGTGGGAGGGTTGGGGCTGTGAACCGCATCGTGCGCCGAACCCACCGGGGGGTGCCGGTGGTGCGGATCGAGGGGGAGCTCGGGCTCGAGCGCGCCCAGGACTTCCGCCGGGTGCTCCGGGAGACCCGGGGGGACCGGATCGTCGTGGATCTGCGCAAAGCGAGCCACCTCCACTACCGGATGGCCACCGAACTCCTCGAGCTCGCCCGCCGCCGCCGGGTGGAGCTCGTGGGGCCGAGCCCCTATCTGCGGGAGATCCTGCGGTTCGTGGGCGGGGCCGACGGGGTGCTGCCGGAGTTCCGGACGCTGCGGGAAGCCCTGGAGGCCCATGACGCGGCCTGACGGGGGCTACCACGTCCCGGTGTTGGCCCGGGAGGCGGCGGACCTCCTGGTGACCGACCCGGACGGCCTCTATGTGGACGGCACCCTCGGGGGGGGCGGGCACGCCCGGGAGATCCTGGCGAGGCTGGGCCCCGGAGGGCGGCTTCTCGGCCTCGACAGGGACCCCGACGCCCTGGCCCACGCGGCCGCCTGGGCCGGGGACCCCAGGGTCCTCCTCCGGCGGGCCAACTTCGCGGAGTTGCCGGACGTCCTGGAGGCCGAGGGGCTGGGGCCGGTCACGGGGGTGCTCCTGGATCTCGGGGTGAGCTCCCACCAGGTGGACGAGGGGGAGCGGGGATTCAGTTTCCTCCGGGACGGCCCCCTGGACATGCGGATGGACCCGGAGGGGCCGGTGACGGCCGCCGACCTCGTCAACACCCTGGACGAGGCCGAGCTCGCCCGGATCTTCCGGGAGTACGGGGAGGAACCCCGGGCCTCGCGGGCGGCCCGGGCCGTGGTGGCCGCCCGGCGGAAGGCCCCGCTTCGGACCACGGCCGACCTGGCCCGGACGATCGAGGGGGCCCTGGGGCGGCGGGGGCCGAAACACCCGGCCACCCGGATTTTCCAGGCGCTCCGGATCGCCGTGAACCGGGAGCTGGAGGCCCTGGACCGGTTCCTCGAGGCCCTGCCCGGGGTGCTCGCCCCCGGGGGCCGGGTTGTCGTGATCTCGTACCACTCGCTGGAGGACCGCCGGGTGAAGCGGGCGCTCCGGGCGGGAGAGCCCCATTGCCGGTGCCCCCCCGAGGCCCTCCGGTGCACCTGCGGCCGGCCCGGCTGGCTCCGGGTTCTCACCCGGAAGGTGGTTCGGCCCTCCGCCGAGGAGGTGGCCCGGAACCCCCGGGCCCGAAGCGCGCGCCTCCGGGCCGCCGAACGGCTTGTACCCGAACGAGGTCAGGGAGGACAATGATGACCACCACCGCGCTCACCCGCACCCTGCGAGCCGAGGCCTGGATCGGGTCCCTCTCGGGGTTCGTCCCGTGGCTCTGGAAGGCCGGCGCCTTCGGTCTGTGCCTCCTCGCGGCCCTTCTGTTGGTGACGCTCCGGATCCAGGCCACCCGGCTCCAGTACGAGATGGACGAGCTCGTGCGCCAGAAACAGGGGCTTTCCGAACGGCTCTCCAATTTGGAGGTGGAGCGGTCGGCCCTGGCCGCGACGCCGCGCATCGAGCGGGAAGCCCGACGCCTCGGGTTCGTGGTGCCGGGCCGGGATGCGGTCGTCGTCCTCCCGGAGTAGGAAGAAGGCGGCCGGGCCGCTCCGGGGCGAGCGGGTCCGGCTGCGGCTCGTGGGGGCGGTCCTTCTGGGACTCCTGGTCGCCGCCGGCCTGCGGGCGGCCCACCTCCAGCTCCGGATGGCTCCCGAGCTCCGGGCCCGGGCGGCCCGCCAGCACCAGGGCCAGATCGAGATCCTGCCCACCCGGGGGGCGATTTTCGACCGAAACGGCCGGGAGCTGGCCTTGAGCGTGCCCGGCTGGAGCCTGTTTGCGGACCCCTCGGTGCTGTTGAAACGGGAGGACGATCTCGCCCGGCTCGCCGAGATCCTGGGGCAGTCCCAACCCGAGGTGCGAAGGCGCCTGGAGGCGGGGGGAAGGCGGTTCGCGTGGCTCAAGCGGGCCCTGTCCCCCGGGGAGCTCGACCGGGTGCGAAAGGCCGACATCCCGGGGACGGGCCTGGCCCAGGAGCCCCTGCGGTTTTACCCGAAGCGGGAGCTTGCCGGGCAGGTGCTGGGGTTCGTGGGGGCCGACGGCAAGGGGCTCGGGGGCCTCGAGTTCGCGTTCGACGGGCTCCTCAGGGGCCGGGAGAAGCGGGTGCTGGCGGCCCGGGACGCCCGGGGCAGGCTCCTTCTGCACAACGCCCCCGATCCCCTGGAGGCGAGCGGGGGAAGCCTGGTTCTCTCGATCGACGAGACCCTCCAGCACATCGCCGAGGAGGAGCTCGCACGGGCGGTGGAGGCGAGCCGGGCCCGGGGGGGGGTGGCGGTGGTGGTGGATCCGGGTTCGGGGGAGATCCTGGCGCTGGCCCAGGTGCCGCCGTTCAACCCGAACGACCTTGCCGGAAGCCGGGCCGAGGACCGGAAGGTCCGGGCCGCGGTGGACGTGTTCGAGCCCGGGAGCACGCTGAAGCCGCTGTTCGTGGGCCTGCTGTTCGACCGTGGGGCGGCCCGGCCCGGGGAGCGCATCTTCTGCGAAAACGGGGCGTGGCCGGTCCACGGCCGGGTCATCCACGACCACAAACCCCACGGCTGGCTCACGGTCGAGGAGATCCTTCGGGTCTCGAGCAACATCGGGGTCGCGAAGCTCTCGGAGCGGATCTCCCCCGAGAACCTGTACGCCGGATATCGCAGGCTCGGGTTCGGCCGGCCCACGCGAATCGAACTGCCCGGCGAGTCCCGGGGGATCCTGCCGGAGCCGGGGGACTGGTCGCTCATGACCCCCAAAACCCTGGCCTACGGCCAGGGTATCGGGGCCACGGCCCTCCAGGTGGCCGGGGCCTTCGCCGCGCTGGCCAACGGCGGCGTGGGGATGCGGCTCCGGCTGGTGCGGGAGGTCCGGGGCCCGGGGGGAGAGGCGCTGGAGCGGGCCGAGCCCGAGCCCCAGGCCCGGGCCTTCTCCACCGCCACGGCCGCCCGGCTCACCGAGATTCTGGAGGGGGTGACGGGGCCCGAGGGAACCGCGCCCCAGGCGGCCGTGCCCGGGTTTCGGGTGGCGGGAAAAACCGGCACGGCGTGGAAGGTGGAAGGGGGCCGCTACAATCCCAGGAAGGTCTGGGCGAGCTTCGTGGGGTACGTGCCGAGCCGGGCCCCGAGGCTGGTGATCCTTGTGGCGGTGGACGAGCCCACGAAGGGGCCTCGGTACGGCGGCGTGGTGGCCGGCCCGGCGTTCCGGGAGATCGCCCGGCGAAGCCTGGCGTACCTGGGGGTGGCGCCCGAACAGGCCGTTTCCCAGGCGCCCCGGCCGCCACGGGGGGAGCGGAAGCCGGCGGACGCGCCGGCCGAGATCCGGCCCGGCGAGATGCCGGACTGCCGGGGGCTCACGCTCCGGGACGCGGTGCGGGTGTTGGGCCGGGCCGGCCTGCTGGAGGGGGCCCGGCTCCTCGGCACCGGGTGGGCCGCCCATCAGGACCCGGCGCCGGGCACGCGGGTGGAGCCCGGGACGAGCTGCACCGTGGTGTTCCGCCCCGCCTTCGACGGGTGACAAACGCCGCCCCCGGGTGTCCCCGCCGCGGCATGAACCAGCGGGCCGACGACCGCTGGCCGAATCTGCAAAGGAACAAAGACGTGACCGATGCGCCTCGGTGAACTGCTGGTCCATCTGCCGGGAGCAAGGCCACTGGATCCGGGCGACCCCGAGATCCGAGGGATCACCTGCGACTCCCGGAAGGTGCGCCCGGGCTACCTCTTCGCCGCCGTGCCCGGCACCCGGGTGGACGGCCACGCCTTCGCCCCTGCCGCGGCCGCGGCAGGGGCTTCGGCGTGTTTGGTGGCCCGGGACGTGGCCGCGCCGGGGGCCGTGCGCGTCCTCGTGGCCGACCCCGAGGAGGCCCTCGCACGGGCGGCCGCGGCGTTTCACGGCAACCCCTCCCGGGCGCTTCGGGTCGTGGGGATCACGGGCACGAACGGGAAAACGACCACGGCGTTCCTGGTCCAGCACATCCTGGCCTCGGAGGGACGGGTCACGGCCCGGTTCGGAACCGTCGGCTACGCCTTCCCGTCCGGGGAGGAGCCGGCCCCGCTGACCACCCCCGGCGCCGAGACGCTCCAGGCCGCCCTCGCGCGGGCCCGGGCCGAGGACGCCCAGGACGTGGTCATGGAGGTGAGCTCCCACGCCCTGACCCGCCAGCGGGTCGGGGCGACCCGGTTCGCGGCCGTGGCGTTCACGAACCTGACCCAGGACCACCTGGACTACCACGGTACGCTGGAGGCGTACTTCGAGGCCAAACGGAGCCTGTTCGCCCGCTACGCCCCCGAGGCGCCCGCCGCCGTGAACGCGGACGACCCCTTCGGCCGGCGGCTTCTCGCCGAGCTCGGCGGCCGGGCCGTGCCGTTCGGCGTCGGCGAAGGGGAGGGCCTGCGGGTGCTGGTGGAGGAGGAGGGGCCGTGGGGGTTCCGGGGGCGGGTGCGGTTCCAGGGACGCCAGGTGCCCTTGGCGCTTCCCCTGGCCGGCCGGTTCAACGCGGCCAACGCGGCCTGCGCCCTGGCCTGCGCCCTAGCCCTGGGGGTCGATCTCGCCCGGGCCGCCGAGCACCTGGCCTCGGCCCCGGCCGTGCCGGGCCGGATCGAGGCCGTTCCCAACCGGCTCGGGATCGGGGTGTACGTGGACTACGCCCACACCCCCGACGCCCTCGACCGGGTCCTCGAAACCGTGGCCGCCGTGACCCCGGGCCGGGTGATCGCGGTGTTCGGGTGCGGGGGCGACCGCGACCGCACGAAGCGGGCGCCCATGGCCCGGGCCGCGACCCGGTGGGCCCGGGCGCTCGTGCTCACGGCCGACAACTCCCGCTCCGAGCCCACGGAGCGGATCCTCGACGAGATCGAGGCCGGGATGCCCGAGGGATGGCACAGGGTCGAAACCCCGCCGGGCCTCGGGGCCGATCGGGCCTACGCCCGGGTTGCCGACCGGGCCGAGGCGATCCGGTGGGCCGTGGCCGCGGCCCGGCCCGGGGACGCCGTGGTGATCGCCGGCAAGGGCCACGAGACCACCCAGACCCTGGGGGGCCGGGTGCTGCCCTTCGACGACCGCGTGGAGGCCCGGAGGGCCCTGGCGGAGCGGGAGGCGGCGGCATGAGGTGGCGGCTCGGGGAGCTGGCCGCGGCCGCCGGCGGGGAACTCCGGGGCGGCGATCCGGAAGCCCGGGTCGAGCGGGTCCACACCGACACCCGCACCCTGCGGCCGGGGGACGTCTTCGTGGCCCTGGTGGGCCCCCGCCACGACGGCCACGACCACCTGGCCGAGGCCGCCGAACGGGGTGCGGTGGCCGCGGTGGTCCACCCCACCGAGCGCCTCCCGAGGCTCCCGGCCATCGTGGTGGACGATACGCTCCGGGCCTTGGGCCGGCTCGGGGCCGAGGCCCGCCGCCGGCTCGGCATCCCGGTGATCGGGGTCACCGGAAGCGCCGGGAAAACCACGACCCGGGAGCTGGCCGCCGCCCTCCTGCGGGACCTGGGCCACCGGGTGCTCACGAGCCCGGGCAACTGGAACAACCGGATCGGCCTGCCCCTGACCCTGCTGAGCGCCTCGGGAGACGTGACCGCGGCCGTTCTGGAGCTCGGGATCAGCGAGCCGGGGGAGATGGCCGAGCTCACGGCTGTCGCCCGGCCCGACGTGGCCGTGATCACCTGCGTGGCCCCCTGCCACACCGAGGGGCTCGGCGGCCTCGAGGGGGTGGCGCGGGAGAAGCTCGCGATCGCCAGGGGCCTCCGGCCGGGGGGAACCCTGGTCTTGCCCTTCGGGGACGCGCGCCTCTCGCCGCCGGAGGGGGTGCGGTGCCTCACCTTCGGTTGGGAGGCCGGGGCCGACGTGCGGGCCGAGGGGTTCCGTCCCCGGGGTGCCGAGGGGGTGGAGTTTCGGCTGGAGGGCCAGGAGGTCCGGCTTGCGCTCCTCGGCCGCCACAACGCAACGAACGCCCTGGCCGCCTGGGCCGCGGTCAAGGCCCTCGGCCTCGGCGCCCCCGATCCCGGGCGGGCGTGGCGGGAGGTGGCCTCGCCGCCCCTTCGGGGGGAGGTGCGGCGCACCCCCTCGGGGGCCCGTCTGTACGTGGACTGCTACAACGCGAACCCCAAGGCCGTGGAGGCCGCCCTGGAGACCCTGGCCGCCCTCGCCGGAGGGGCCCGCATGCTCGCGGTGCTCGGGGAGATGCGGGAGCTCGGGGCGCTCTGCCGGGCCGGCCACGAGGCCGTGGGTCGGGCGGCGGCCCGGCTCGGGGTGGCCGAGCTCCACCTCCTGGGCCCGCGCACGGCCGCCGTGCGGGAGGCGGCCCTCGACGCCGGGATGCCGCCGGAGCGGGTGTGGATCTACGACGACCGGGCCACGTTGGCGGCCGCCGTGGCCCGGCGGCTCCGGGAGGGCGACTGGGTGCTGGTGAAAGGAAGCCGTGCCATGGGGCTCGAGGCCGTGGCCGACGCGCTGGAGCGATGACGGGTGCTGTACCGCCTTCTCTACGGACTGAGCGACGCCTTCGGGCCCCTCAACGTGTTCCGGTACCTCACGTTCCGGAGCGTGGTGGGGATGCTGACGGCCTTGGTGATCGTGCTCTTTCTGGGGCCGGCCGTGATCCGATGGCTCGCCAGGCTCAAGGTGGGCCAGGCCGTGCGCGACGACGGTCCCGAGCGGCATCTCGCCAAGGCGGGCACGCCCACCATGGGGGGCGTGCTCATCCTGGTGGGGGTGGCCGTGGCGACGCTTTGCTGGGCCGACCCCCTGGAACCCCGGGTCTGGATCGTGCTCGGCATCACCCTGGGGTTCGGGGCCGTGGGATTCGCCGACGACTACCTCAAGGTCTCGCGCCGAAACAGCAAGGGGCTTCCGGCCCGGGCCAAGTTCTGGAGCCAGGTGGCCGTGGCGACCGTGGGATGCGTGGCCCTGTGGGCGCTTCCCGGGTTCGACACCCGGCTCTCCGTGCCCTTTTTCAAGACGCTGCGGCCCGATCTGGGGTGGGTCTACATCCCGTTCGCGGTGTTCGTGGTGGTGGGCGCCGGGAACGCCGTGAACCTGACCGACGGCCTCGACGGGTTGGCGATCGGGCCCGTGATCACGGCGAGCCTGACGTACCTCATCTTCACCTACGCCGCGGGCCACGCCCGGATCGCCGAGTACCTGCAGATCCCGTGGGTGCCCGGGGCCGGGGAACTGGCGGTGTTCTGCGCGGCCATGGCCGGGGCGGCCCTCGGGTTCCTCTGGTACAACGCCTACCCGGCCCAGGTGTTCATGGGGGACGTGGGGAGCCTGTCGCTGGGGGGGGCCCTGGGGGC